>JANMGB010000082.1:0-1002 GCA_031374415.1 Burkholderiales bacterium | reverse complement strand
CTTCAAAAGCAAGCTGCCACAGCCGCCTTCCATGCCCACCGCCGCATGGATCAACCCGCCACTTCAGGAGCCCTTCCACCCTCAAGACTGCACTGTAAATTCATGACACCAGGTGGCGCAAAGTCATTGACACGCTCCGCTGCTCGAGCGGGGGGTTGGGCCGGTAGCAAGACGCTTGGCCCGCAAGCTTCACAACCGACTTGATTGCCGATAGAATGTGTAAGATTCTTTAATAGGATACACATCATGCGAACCAACATTGTGATTGACGACAAGTTGATGAAGGATGCGCTGCGGGCAACGGGACTGAAAACCAAGCGCGAGGCAGTAGAGCTTGGCTTGCGTACTGTGCTCCGACTGCGGCAACAAGAAGAAATACGGCGCTTCCGAGGCAAGCTGGATTGGCAGGGGGATCTTGATGCCATGAGAACTGACAAATGATTTTGGTTGACTCTAGCGTATGGATCGACTATTTCCGTGGCACTCCGACACCGCAAGCTGAGAGACTGGACAGCTTACTGGGAGATGAGCCTATTGCAATAGGAGACCTTATCCTCGCTGAGGTACTGCAAGGCTTTGGTAGTGACAAGGATTTCAATCAAGCCAAGAAACTACTCACCTCCTTGGTTGTGGTTGAACTCGGCGGTCAGGAAATAGCAATCCAGGCGGCAAGAAACTTTCGAACTTTGCGTTCAATGGGCATCACGATTCGCAAGACCATCGACACATTCATTGCTACACACTGCATTGAAAACAGCTACGCCCTGCTTCATTGCGACCGTGATTTCGAACCGTTTGTGGCTCACCTTGGCCTTCGCACTGCGATTTAAAAAGCCCAACGAATAGCTGAGCGGCCGACAACGGCCGGAGCGTGTCAATGACTTTGCGCCACCTGGTGTCATGAATTTACAGTGCAGTCTTGAGGGTGGAAGGGCTCCTGAAGTGGCGGGTTGATCCATGCGGCGGTGGGCATGGAAGGCGGCTGTGGCAGCTTGCTTTTGA
>JANMGB010000081.1:0-1408 GCA_031374415.1 Burkholderiales bacterium | reverse complement strand
CTTCAAAAGCAAGCTGCCACAGCCGCCTTCCATGCCCACCGCCGCATGGATCAACCCGCCACTTCAGGAGCCCTTCCACCCTCAAGACTGCACTGTAAATTCATGACACCAGGTGGCGCAAAGTCATTGACACGCTCCGCTTCCTCAACAAATTTGGCCAAGAACTCACCGCGCTCTGCGTTGCCGGTTGGCTGTGGGTAATTGCCAGTTGATTTGCGCTTGCATGCTTGCGAACCCTCTGGCGCTAGACCTGCCCTTCAACACTTAAGTTGGACTGACTTTCTCGGGATTGATCGTTCTACAACGATGCGCCCTCCGACCAATACAGACGGGTGTTGCAGTGATTGCAGATAAAGAGCCGACGGTAATCTGTGGCACTGCAAAAGCCCCAGTTCTTAATGCTCGACGCACCGCATGAGGCACAGCGCATGCCCCCGCCAGTGGAGCAGTGGGGATACTGCCTGACGTATTCCGAGAGTGAGAGCGTCTTCTCCTTCAAGAAGCCCCACGAATTCCGCCAAGCCTGCCTGACGACGAACCAGATGACAACACCCACAGCAACTAAAACAACTAAGCTCTCCATGATCAAGAAGCTCCCGTCAATGAAAGGTCAGCCAGTGATTAATGGCGAAAAGTCTAACGTTGAGAAGTGACCAATTGTGAAGGCACATCCACTCCGTACTGCGAACGAACCTGTCCGCGGTTTTTTTTAGGCTCGAGGCGATTGAGAGTGCTACTACCTCCAGCACTTACAACTGTACCGAACATTCTGGAGTGTACGGGGGAGACCTCTCTGTCATGCCGCGGAGAGGACTGCATATCGGGTCGCTCTTCGACGTCGACGCCGGCCGTTTGAAGAATTTGCAGGAGCCTTGCTACTTACTCATTGCCCACCCCCGTGATGATGACAGGCTGGTGTGTGCGTATGGCACCCCGTAGTTCCCGAAGTCCAGCAGGAAAAAGATTCAGCGAACTCTTGAGGCGCCGCTTGATCTCTTCCCGCAGACGTGAATCTCAGCCTGTGAAGCCGTGGGGCCCGTCCTTCCATGACGTGATCAAGACTGTGGCCATAAACAGCTGGAGCCGAGCTGTGCGTTGCGCGGCGAAGGAGTGTTGGTGTGAGGCCTAAAACGAATAGCGTTTATCTGCCGCACCACTAAGAGTCAAAGAGGATTTGACGTCGACCCCTTGGTGTAGCCCCCCACCACAAGTTTACAACTTGCAACGCACACACAGCCTCCGTGCTTGCCCTGCACTGGTGTAGGTTGAGCGTAAGCGTTCCGGCAACCCATCTTTCGCAACACCAGAGAAGCTGAGAACCTTGCGTCTGTGATGACAACAGACGAAGCGAGGTGAGCATGGATCGAGAGCGGATTGAGAGTTGCCTGGAACAGGTGAAGGCCTATCA
>JANMGB010000080.1:0-19736 GCA_031374415.1 Burkholderiales bacterium | reverse complement strand
CTTCAAAAGCAAGCTGCCACAGCCGCCTTCCATGCCCACCGCCGCATGGATCAACCCGCCACTTCAGGAGCCCTTCCACCCTCAAGACTGCACTGTAAATTCATGACACCAGGTGGCGCAAAGTCATTGACACGCTCCGGGTTGAGTGCGGTGAAATACACCGTACATCTGTGCTTTTTTCACATATTCATGGGGCGGACATCGGCGTACAAAGTGACCATGATCCCTCTTCTAAACCTGTTGGCAGCGATTGCGCTGTTGGTGTGGGGAACCCAAATGGTGCGCACCAGCGTGCTCAGGGTGTTCGGCGAAGGTTTGCGGCATTTTCTTTCGGTTCACATGGGCTCGGGCCCGCGCGCGCTGTTTGCCGGCATGGGGGTCACTTGTGTCTTGCAGTCCAGCACCGCAACCTGCCTGATCACCTCGTCTTTTTTGAGCAAGGGCTTGGTGTCTACTGCGGCAGCCTTGGCGGTGATGCTGGGGGCCGATGTGGGCACCAGTTTGATGGCCGTCGTCTTTTCCTTGGATCGGTCTTGGGTCTCGCCGCTGTTGATTTTCACGGGGGTGGTGGCCAGCATTTCGCGTGATGGCAGCAGCGCGGCACTGGTCGGGCGATGCGTCTTGGGCGTGGGCCTCATGACCTTGGCCTTGCACCTCATTGTCGAGAGCACGCGGCCCATGACCCAGTCCCCCGAGGTGCGTGCCTTGTTGGTGGCCTTGCCTGCGGATGTGTTGCTGCACATTGTCGTGGGGGCCTTGTTGACGGTCATGGCTTACTCCAGCCTGGCCATCGTCCTCTTGGTGGGCACGCTCACCATGCAGGGATTGCTGCCGGTGCCCATGGCGCTGGGGCTGGTGTTGGGGGCCAATGTGGGCAGCGGCCTGCTGGGCGTGATGTCCACCGCCAAGTCATCTATGGCGGCGCGGCGCTTGCCCCTGGGAAACCTCATTTTCAAGCTCGCCGGTTGCGTGCTTGTGTTGCCTGCTTTGCCGTATCTGCCCGATCTCCTGTCTCGGGTGAGCACTTCGGGGCAGCCTCAGGTGGTGGCGTTTCACCTCGCGTTCAATGTGGTGATGGCGGTGACCATGGTGGGCTTCACGGGCTGGCTTGCTCGCAAGCTGGAGGTTTGGTGCGTGGCCCCAGCGGGCGCTGCTGGCACGACGCGCCCCCAACACCTGGACCCCTTGGCCCTGAGTACGCCGTCGCTGGCGATTTGTTGTGCCGCGCGCGAGGCTTTGCACCAGGCCGACGTGGTCGAAACCATGCTGCGTGGCATTGAAACTGTGATTCGCACCAATGACTTGCAGTTGTCCGAGCAGCTGCGAAAAATGGACGACACCGTGGACAGTCTGTACAACGCGATCAAGTTCTACCTCACCCAGGTCTCGCGTGAGGCTTTGTCTGAACGCGAGAGCCGGCGCTGGACTGACATCGTGTCATTCACCATCAACATGGAGCAGATCGGCGACATCGTGGAGCGTGTGTTGCAGGACGTTGAGGATAAAAAAATCCGCAAAAACCGGCGTTTCTCAGACGCAGGCATGATGGAAATCTGCCATCTTCATGAGCGTCTGGTGGCCAATTTGCGTCTGAGCATGACGGTGTTCCTGGACGGTCAGGTCGCCGACGCCAGCCGCTTGCTGGAGGAGAAAGCTCGCTTCCGAGATTTGGAGCATGCTTACGCCGCCAGCCACATCGCGCGGCTGCAAGACAACACCGCCCCGAGCATCGAGACCAGTGCCTTGCACCTTGACCTCATCAGTGAGCTCAAACGCATCAACTCTCACATTTGCTGCACGGCTTACCCGATCCTTCAGATCGCGGGTGCGCTGACGCCGACGCGCTTGCGCAGCACGAAACCGCAGCTGATCGGGGATTTGGCAGCTTGAATTCACGGTGATGTGTGGTGTGAGGCCGCTACCCTCTCCCCAGCCCTCTCCCTGAGGGAGAGGGAGTCAATACAGGGGTGCTGCTACTCGCGACACGCCCTACGCCTTGAGCGGCTTGTGCGCGGCGTGAAGCATCCATGCCGCCATGTTGTGCAGGGGCACGACATCGTCGGCAGCACCGAGCTTGATGGCCTCTTGAGGCATGCCGAAAACCACGCAAGTGTCTTCATCCTGCGCGGCCGTGTGGGCGCCGGCCTGATGCATGTCACGCAGGCCGCGTGCGCCGTCGTCGCCCATGCCGGTCATGATGATGCCGATGGCGTTGCGGCCCGCGCAGCTGGCGACCGAGCGAAACAGCACATCCACCGAGGGCCGGTGGTGATTGACGACGGGGGCATCAAACACCTCCACCACGTACTGCGCCCCGCTTCGCTTGAGCCGCATGTGCTTGCCCCCCGGCGCAATCAGCACCCGGCCGTTGAGGACGCGGTCGCCATCCTTGGCCTCCAGGACTTCGAGCTCGCACACGGTGTTGAGCCGCGCTGAAAATGAGGCCGTGAACTTTTCGGGCATGTGTTGGACCATCACGATGCCCGGCGCCGTTCGGTCGAGCTGCTTGAGTACGACTTCAATCGATTGCACCCCGCCGGTGGAGATGCCGATCGCCACCAAGCGGTCGGTGGTCTCGGCCATGGCCCCGGCGGGGGCCATGGGCACCACAGCACGCGGCGCCGCTAGGCGGGTGTTGACGTTGCTCACGGCCCGCAGGTTGGCGCGTGCGGCCGCGCGCACAGCCTCGACCAGACCGTTGCTTTTGTCTTCGAGGAAGTCTTTGAGGCCGATTTTGGGCTTGGTGACGAAGCTCACCGCACCCGCTGCCAAGGCCTGCATCGTGGTCTCGCAGCCTTTTTCGGTCAGGGTGGAGCACATCACCACGGGGGTAGCGTGTTCGCTCATCAGTTTTTTGAGGAAGCTGATGCCGTCCATGCGCGGCATCTCCACGTCCAAGACGATCACGTCGGGCCAGTCGGCTTGCATTTTGGGCCAGGCAAACAGCGGGTCGGCGGCCGTACCGCAGACTTGGATGCCCCCCGCCGTGAGGGTTTCGCTGAGGTGCTTGCGCACCACAGCCGAGTCGTCGATCAGGAATGCTTTGATGCCCATGTGTCTGGCCTCGCCGTTGGTACGGGGATGGGTTGGTTGCCGGTGGTGGGCTGACCGCGTCGCATGCTGACTTCGCCACTGGCGTAGTCCAGTGTCACGGTGCGTGGCACGTTGTCGCCCACATCGACCTCGTGCAGGGTGAAGCCGTGGGCCTCAATTTGACCCCAGCCCAGTTCGATGTTTCGCTCGCCCACGTTGAACTTGACGCCGACTTTGTCTGGCATCGTGTCTGCACCGCCGTACAGGAAGGCGTTGTAGTCACGCGGCAGGGTTCCCGATTGTTCGATGGCCTGCAACAGCAGCTCGATTGCTTCGATGCCGAAGCGCGCATCGCGGGGCGTGTCGGGTGAGCGGGCGCGCTCGGGCAGCAAGAAGTGGCACATGCCCCCGAGGCGCTTGCGGGGGTGCCACAAGGCAATCCCCACGCACGAGCCCAGCAAGGTGCGCACCCTCGCAGCGTCAGCGCCAAAGTAAAGCTGCCCCGCGAGCAGGTTGAGATCCTGGCCGCGTTGGGCTTGAACCACGCCCATGGCATCTCTCGGCTTAAACATGGACGTACACCGCAGAGGTGACAGCCCGCACCGGCAGGTTCAGGTTGGTGATGGACTCGGCATGGCCCGTGAACAGGTGGCCTTGGGGCTTGAGCCGGGTCAACACGCGCCGCACGATGTCGGCCTTGCCGGGCGGGTCAAAGTAGATCAGCACGTTGCGCAGAAAGATCACATCGAACATGCCTATGTCGGGCAGGTCTTGTGTCAGGTTGGCGGGCTGAAACCGCACCCGATCACGCAGCTCGCGGCTGATGAGCAACTGCCCCTCGTAATTGTCCTTGCCCTTGAGGCACCAGCGTTTGAGGTAGGCGGGGGGGGTGTGTTGCGCCCGCTCCATCGGGTACAGCGCGAGGCGGGCACTGTCGACCATGGCGGTGGACAGGTCGGTGCCCACAATCTGCCATCCATTCAGGCCCAGCTTGTCAGCCAGCAGCATGGCGATGCTGTAGGCCTCCTCGCCGGATGAGCTGGCACCGCTCCAGACACGCAACTCACCCGCACCCGCGGGCCGGTGGGCGAGCAGGTCGGTCAGGAAATCAAAATGCTGTGGCTCACGGAAGAAGTAGGTCTCGTTGGTGGTGAGCTTGTCGATCACGCGCACAACTTCCTCGGGGTCGTGGTCTTGCATCAAGATGGTCACGTACTGGTCGAGCGTGCAGCCCTTTTCCTGCGCCAGCTTTTGCAGTCGGCCGGTGACCAGGGCTTTCTTGGCATCGGTCAGGCGGATGCCTGAGACGCTGTGAAACAAGTCGGTGACGGCATCAAAGGCATGTTGGGACAGCATGGTGAGGGATCCTCAGGCGGGCTCGTGGTGGGCAATCAACTCGGCCAGGGCGGTTTGCTCCAAGGCGCGTGCCAGGTCGATCTCAGCGGTGGTTTGGCCGCGCACGCGCAGCATGCTGCGAATGAAGTCGGGGCTGATGCGGGTGCCCAGGCGGGGCACGCTCTCTTGGTCGCCGCTGGAGGCATCGAAGACTTCATAGACCGCGTCCACCAACACCCCCAGGGTTTGCTTGGCTTCGTCGGCCGCCACGATGTCGACCATCACCACGCAGGAGCGTCGGCCGATCACGGTGGCCGCAAGGCCCAGACGTGCGCTGAGGTCGATCACCGGCACCACGGCACCCCGCAGGTTCATCACGCCGCGCACAAAGTCGGGCATCAAGGGCAGGGGGGTCATGTGCGCGACCTCCAGGATCTCGCGCACAGCGTCGATGCGCACGGCACAGGTCTCTTTGCCCAAGGCAAAGCGCAGGAACTGATGCAGCTCCGTGCCTGCATCGGTTTGAGCTGAGGTTTCAGGGGTGTGTGCCACGGTCAGAACTTTCCAAAGCTGCCTTCGTCCACGGTCTTGGGCTGCGCGGCACCGCTTGAGCGGCTCCAACTGACGCCGGAACCTCCTTGCAAGCGGCCGGGCTGCCGTTGGGCCGTGCCCTCAGCCGGACGTGAGGCACGGCCGCGTGTTGTCGGTGCCGAGCCGCCCTCGTTGAGCCGGAAGAAGGCCATCATCTCCAACAACTGGGCGGCTTGTGAGGAGAGCTCTTCAGCCGTGGCCGAGAGCTCCTCGGAGGCCGAGGCGTTTTGCTGGGTCGAGGTGTTGAGGTGGCCCATGGCTGTGGTGATCTGGTTGACGCCTTGGGCTTGCTCGCCGGAGGCGGCAGAGATCTCTTGGACCAGCTCGGAGGTCTTGTTGATGGTGGGTACCATCTGCGTGAGAACCTTGCCGGCTTGCTCAGCCATGTCGACGCTGGAGCCTGCGAGCTGACCGATTTCCTGTGCCGCGACTTGGCTGCGCTCGGCTAACTTGCGGACCTCGGCGGCGACCACCGCAAAGCCCTTGCCGTGCTCACCGGCGCGGGCGGCCTCGATGGCGGCGTTGAGGGCCAGCAGGTTGGTCTGGTAGGCAATGTCGTCAATGATGGAGATTTTGGTGGCGATTTGCTTCATGGCGGCCACGGTGCGGGTGACGGCTTCGCCGCCTTCCAGGGCCTCTTTGGCGGCCTTGCTGGCCATGCCATCGGTGACGTTGGCGTTGTCAGAGTTTTGCTTGACGGAGGAGGCCATTTCTTGCAGCGAGGCGGTCGTCTGCTCGACGCTGGCGGCTTGCTCTGAGGCCGATTGCGAAAGCGACTGTGAGGTGCTGGAGACCTGGCCTGCAGCGGAGGTGAGGGCGCTGGAGGCGGAGTTCACATCGGTGATGGTGGTGACCAATTGGGCCACCATCTGGTTGAGGTCGGATTGCAGCTTTTGGAAGACGCCGCTGTAGGTGCCGTCGAGCTGGCGCGTCAGATCGCCACGGGCGACGCCTGAGAGCACCTCAGAGACGCCTTGCAGGTTGGTGTCGACGGCCTCGATGAGCTTGTTGATGCTCTCGGACATGAGCTTGAAGAAGCCGGTTTTGTCTTCCAGGGTGATGCGGTGGCTGAGCTCGCCCTCGATGGCGCCACTGACGATGGCGGAGATCTCGTTCTCGACGGCGACCTCCACCGTGCGATCGGCCCATTCGACCACCGTGCCGCTGCGTTCATTGTTCTCGTTAAAGACGGGGCTGGCGGTGAGGGCGAAGACGCGGCCACCGACCTTGATCTGGGTGCGGTAGGTTTCCTTGAGGTGGGCCAGCATGTTGCGCTGGTGGGCGGGGTTTTTGTGGAACTGATCGAAGCTGTGGTTGAGCACGCGACTGGTGTCAAACTGCGGCAGGTCACGGCGCAGGTCGGCCTGGGCGTGGGTGAGCATCTGCACCACAGCCTTGTTGGTGTAGCGGATGACGCCGTCAGCGTCAGCAATCATCACATTGCCGCTGACGCCGTCCAGGGCTTGGCGCACGCGCAGGTTTTCGGCTGCGGCGGCTGAAGCAGCCTTGAGCTGTGAGCGCATGAGCTCGATACCCTCGTTGATGAAGGCCTTCTTGCCAGGCAGTTGCTCCATGGGGGCGTCCAGGTTGCCGGCGCCGAAGGCCATCACGCAGGCCATGGTTTTTTTCTTGACCGCGATGTGCTGTTGAACCATCTTGACGACCGCCTCGCCCATGACGCGGTAGTCCCCCTCGAAGTGGGCGGCGTCGATGACCACGTCAATATCGCCCGCATCGTGCTGGGCGGACATCTGGTTGGCCTCGCGCAGCAGCGCCTTCACCGTGTCTTGAACTTGCCGCACAGACTCGGCAATGCGGGCAAATTCATCCCGCCCTTGCACGGCGGTCGACACGGTCAAGTCGCCGCGCGCCAGCCCTTGGGCTGCCTGAACGACCGTGGCCGAGGCTTTGCGAATCGAGCGCAATACGGCGAACAGCATGTACAAAGCGAACATCAGACCCAGCGCAGCCGACCCCCCCGTTTGCAAGCGTTGCGCTTTGAGATGATCGGCGCGCTCGCGCAGCAAAGTCCCCAAGCGGGCTCCGGTCGCGGCAGAAAATGCGCCGATCTTCTCTAGGGCCCCGGTCCCGCGTTGGAAGGCGGCCTCGGCATCGACCTTCAAGGCGCCGACCTTGCCCCAGCTGCTCACGTCCGCCACGAAGCTATCGCCTGCAGCGTAGGCGACATTCCATTCTTTGGACTCTTCCTCGCCGGCGCGAGCCATGGCCTGGATGCGCATTTGAACCATGCGACTGGTTTGCTCATAACTGCGCTTGGCTGCGGCAAATTTGAGCGTGTGATCGGTTGTCCACTCGCCTTTGGCTGCGGCGCTGGTGGCCACGCCACGCATCTGTGCCAGGGCCTCGGAAACCAGGGAGACTCGCTCGATCGCCACGTCCATGAGAAAAAATGTGATGGGATAGGGGTCAAAGAGCAGCCCGGTTTTTTCAGCCATCAGGGTGTTGAAATCTTGAATGCGTTGGATAGCGGCGGTGTGCTCTGCAAACGCCTTTGCAGCGTCATGCGGGCTGGCGTCACCCGTCAGCTGCTTGAGTTCGTTGCGCAGGGGTTCCCACTCTTTGGTGAGGCCGAGATGGGGGTGCTTGGCATAGTCCTCGGTGATGTGGGCCATCAAGGTCTCAGCCGCGGTTTTGGCATTTTCCCGCAGGCCCTTGGCGTTGGACTGTCCACCGATCACCAAGAGAGTTTGGACGCGATGCAACTGCATTTGGGTGATCAGCCGTGTCAGATCGAGGGTGCTGTCGGCGCCAATCAGCTCGGTTTGGGTGTAGTCCAGCTCGGCGTTGATGCGCATCACTGTGTTCACCAGCAGGACACACAGCGGCACGAGCAAGACCAAGGTGATCAGGCCCAACTTGGCCCCCATGGACAAGCGTCTGAGCAGTGGCCCCAGGGGGGCAAACAGCCGATCTTGCAGCGGGGTGATGGAGGGCTTCTCGCTCACTGGGGTCGGGGTATTCATGGCGTCGTTTTCCTGGTGCGTTGTGCTGAAGTCGGTCTGTGGGGGTCAAAAGCGCCCGAAGCTGCCTTCGTCCACGGTCTTGGGCTGGGCCGTCCCGCTGGCACGGCTCCAGCTGACACCGGAGCCGCCTTGCAGGCGGTTGGGGCGAGTGGCTGCGTTGTCTGCTGGGCGCGAGGCGCGGGCCCGGGCAGCGGGTGCCGTTGAGCTACCGTGCTCCAGGCGGAAGAAGGCCATCAGCTCCAGCAATTGGGCGGCTTGTGAGGACAGTTCTTCGGCGGTGGCCGACAGCTCCTCGGAGGCCGAGGCGTTTTGCTGGGTCGAGGTGTTGAGGTGGCCCATGGCCGTGGTGATCTGGTTGACGCCTTGGGCTTGCTCGCCCGAAGCGGCAGAGATCTCCTGGACCAGCTCGGAGGTCTTGTTGATGGTGGGCACCATCTGCGTGAGGACTGTGCCGGCCTGCTCGGCCATGTCAACGCTGGAGCCGGCGAGCTCGCCAATTTCCTGCGCGGCGACCTGGCTGCGCTCGGCGAGCTTGCGCACCTCGGCGGCGACCACCGCAAAGCCCTTGCCGTGCTCACCGGCGCGGGCGGCCTCGATGGCGGCGTTGAGGGCCAGCAGGTTGGTCTGGTAGGCGATGTCGTCAATGATGGAGATTTTGGTGGCGATTTGCTTCATGGCGGTCACCGTGCGGTGGACGGCTTCACCGCCTTCAAGGGCTTCCTTGGCGGCCTTGCTGGCCATGCCGTCGGTGACCTTGGCGTTGTCGGAGTTTTGCTTGACGGAGGAGGCCATCTCTTGGAGCGAGGCGGTGGTCTGCTCGACGCTGGCGGCTTGCTCTGAGGCCGATTGGGACAGTGACTGCGAGGTGCTGGAGACCTGGCCTGCGGCGGCGGTGAGCGCGCTGGAGGCGGAGTTCACATCGGTGATGGTGCTGACCAGCTGGGCCACCATCTGGTTGAGGTCGGACTGCAACTGTTGGAACACGCCGCTGTAGGTGCCGTCGAGTTGGCGGGTGAGGTCGCCCTGGGCAATGCCTGAGAGCACCTCGGTGACCCCCTGCAGATTGGTGTCAACCGCCTCAATGAGCTTGTTGATGCTCTCTGACATGACTTTGAAGAAGCCGGTCTTGCCGTCGAGGTTGATGCGCTGGTTGAGCTCGCCCTCGATGGCACCGCCGACGATGGTGGCGATTTCAGATTCGACTCCGACTTCGGCTGTGCGGTCCGTCCATTCGATGACCGTGCCGGTGCGCTCGTTTTTCTGGTTGAAGACGGGGCTGGCGACCAGCCCGAAGGTGCGGCCACCGATCACGATCTGGGTGCGGTGGGTGTCTTTGAGGTGGGCCAGCGCCGTGGCTTTGTGGAACTGCTCAAAGCTGTGGTTAAGAACCCGGCTGACCTCAAACTGCGGCAGCTCACGGCGCAAGTCGGTCTGGGCATGGCTGAGCATCTGTATGAGGGCCTTGTTGGCGTAGCGGATGATGCTGTCGGCGTCGGCAATCATCACGTTGCCACTGACGTCGTCGAGGGCCTGGCGCACGCGCAGGTTCTCAGCGGCGTCAGCTGATGCGGCCTTGAGCTGAGTGCGCATGAGCTCAATGCCTTCGTTGATGAAGGCCTTCTTGTCCGGCAGTTGCGCCATCGGCGCATCCAGGTTGCCCGCGCCCAGGGCCATCACGCAGGCCAGGGTCTGTTTTTGGACGCTGATGTGCCCTTGGACCATCTGGTTGATTGCGTCGCCCATGACCCGGTAGTCGCCCTCGAAATGGCTCGTATCGATGAGCACGTCAATGTCCCCGGCGTCGTGCTCGTGGGCCATGTGGTTGGCCTCGCGCAGCAGCCGGTTCAGCGTGCTTTGCACCGTGTTCACGGAGCGAAAGAGCAGGCCGATCTCATCCTTGCCGTGCAGTGGCAGGGCGTGACTGAGATCGCCTTGTGCGATGCGCAATGCGGCATCCGACAAGGCCTGTACCGGGCCCACCACAGCGCGGGTCAACAGCCAGGTTGCCAAGGCGCCCAGGCATGCCGCAGTCATCGTCAGACCCAGGCTGATCAGGCCGCCCCGGTGTGCATTGGCAGCGGCCAGATCGGACATCGCCACACGCCGTTCGTCGGTCAGGAGCATGGCTTTTTCCAGCAACTCAGCCGCGGCGCGGTCAACGCCGCGGACCTCGGTGTCGCCCACAGAGGCTTGGTAGTTGGCTGCCTTGAATGCCTCCAGGCCCTTGCGATAGCGCGAGCCCATGCGTTCTTGTTCCGTACCGAATTGTTGGATCAGCGCCAGGGTGGCAGGGTCGAGAATCGTTTGCTTCAGCGCGCTCGTTTGGGTCTTGAGCGCGGCCTCTGCCTTTTGAAAGGCGTCCCAGTGTTTGGCCAACGCCTTCGGGTCTTGGCCGCGCAACAGGGTGTTTTTCCATTCTTGAGTTTGCAAGGCAAAAGTGCGCTGGAGCTCGCTGAGCTCACGCACCTCGGTGACCACGTCCATCACGTCATGGGAGTACACCCCGATGCTGGTGTTCATTCTGAACAGGCCAAACAGCGCCGCGGCGATGAGGCAAGTGATGGTCAGCCCAACGTACAAGGGAATTTTCAGTTTGAGTTTCATTGGGGGGGCTCTAAGGTTGGGGTCTTGGGCGGGTTGAACTCAGGCGGCAGAGGTGGCGGCGCCGATGGACCGTTGCGGGCCGCGTGGCAAGGGCGGTCGCACTGGTGCGTCGCTCAGCCGCCCCGTGGCCAAGGCCAGCAGGGCGGGCACGTCCAAGATCAGGGCCACTTCGCCACTGCCCAGGATCGTTGAGCCGGCCAAACCCTGGATGTTTTGAAACACCTGCCCCAGCGGTTTGATGACGGTCTGGTGTTCACCCAGCAGCCGGTCGACCACCAGGCCCACGCGTTGCTGACCGTCGCGCACCAGCACCACACTGCGGCGGCTATTCTTGGGGGCGCTATGGCGGTAGAACTGGCTCAGATCCAGGTAGGGCACAACCTCGCCCCGCAGGTCAAAGTGGCCACACACGCGGTCGGGCTCATCGCGGCACTTGCGGGGTACTTCCAGGCACTCGGCCACCAGCTCCAGAGGCATCACGTAGCTCACGCCGCCGACCTGGGTCAAAAAGCCGTCGATGATGGCCAGCGTCAGAGGCAGCCGGATCTGGATCAAAGCGCCTTTGCCCGGTTGGCTTCTGACCTTGATGCTGCCGCGCAAGGACTCGACGTTGCGCTTGACCACGTCCATCCCCACGCCCCGACCCGAGAGATTGGTGACCTGCTCGGCGGTTGAAAATCCCGGCATGAAAATCAACTGGTTCACCGCATCATCGTCCATCACGGTGTCGGGTGCGATCAGCCCCCGCTCGACCGCCTTCGCGAAAATTCGCTCGCGGCTCAAGCCGCGCCCGTCATCGCTGACTTCGATGTAAATACCGCCCGACTCGTGGTAGGCGTGCAGGCCGAGCCGCCCTTGGCGCGACTTGCCGTTGGCCAGGCGCTCCTCGGGTGTTTCCAGGCCGTGGTCCAGGCTGTTGCGCACCAGGTGCATCAAGGGGTCGGCGATGGTCTCCACCATCGATTTGTCGAGCTCGGTGTCGCCGCCGGTGATGTGCAGCTCGACGTCCTTGCCTAGTTGCTTGCTGACGTCGCGCACCACGCGCTGAAAGCGCG
Organism: Burkholderiales bacterium; assembly: GCA_031374415.1. GTDB lineage: Bacteria > Pseudomonadota > Gammaproteobacteria > Burkholderiales > Burkholderiaceae_C > CANHBY01. The sequence goes on along the minus strand of JANMGB010000080.1, from coordinate 8,134 downwards.
TGAAGGTCTCGCCAATGGGCACCATGCGCAGGCCGAGCGCGCCGTCCCGCGCTTGCTCGACCAAGTCGTGAATGCGCAGGGCGGCTTCGGTGAAACGCACCGATTGCTCTTGCTGCGCGGCCAACTGCGCCCCGGAGCTGGCAATCACGAGCTCGCCGATCATGTCGATCAGCTTGTCGAGCTTGTCTGCAGGCACGCGGATGAAGCGTGTCTCATCGTTGCGCGGGGTGGTGCGACGGTCGCTGTTGCCGCGTCGCTCAGGCGGGGACGGCACCAGGCTGACGGCACCCTCGCTGGGCACAGGTGAGGTGGCGGTGTTCGCCGGGGTGACGGTCTCAGCTGGGCTGGGCGACGCCGCGCTTGGCTCGGTGGGTACACCCTGGCGGGCCCACACCGCTTGCAGCGCCAAGCGGTCGCGGCCATCGCCATCGGCCGGGCAGCGACGCGCCAGCAGGGCGGCATAGTCTGCCGCTGTGGCGGTGGGGGGCAAAATATCGAGCACGCAGTCTTCGCGCAGGAAGTCAAAGACTTGTTCCAGCGCTGCGTGGTCCGCGCTCGACACCATGCGAATCTCGAAGCCCAGGTAGCAGCCTTCGGGGTCCAGGCTGCTCAGCGCGGGGACATCGTCCGTCAGGGTGTGCAGGTGCACGACCTGGCCCAGTTTGCCCAAGTAGCGGACGAAGGACATGGGGTCCAGCCCATTGCGCAGGGCATCGACGCCCATGCGCAGCGAGATGTGCCACATGGCTTGCGCGGGCAGGCGCTCAGCTGGGCGCTTTGATGCCGGCGCGGCTGTGGCCGGCACCTCGACTTTGGCGCCGCGCAGGGCCCTCAGGCGGTTGGCCAAGTCAGCGCCGCATTGCGCCAGCTCGGGGTCGGGCGTGCTCGCGCCCAGCTCACCCAACAGGCCTTCAATCTGGTCGCGACTTTGCAGCAAGATGGCAAAGCCTTCATCGCTCATTTGGATTTCATTGCCCCGCATGGACTCCATCACGCTTTCAACCTCGTGCGTGAAGGTGACCACGGCGTCAAATCCAAACAGGCCCGCCGTACCCTTGATGGTGTGCGCGGCACGGAAAGCGCTGTTGAGCGCCTCCACATCGCTGGGGTTGTCTTCGATGGCCAGCAGGCCGGCCTCGAATTGGGCCAACATCTCCTGCGCCTCTTGCAAGAATCCCTCCTGGGCGGCGGCCAGGATGTCGTCGTCGTCACTGGTGGTCATGGGGGGTAGTTCCTTCAGGCGGTCGCACTGGTGGGGGCAGCGGGTGCAAACGCATCGCGCAGGCCATACAGCGTCAGCAACTCTTGGACGGGTTGACTGGCACCTTGGATGTGCAAGCCCATACCGCCGTTGACAAGCGACCTGCGGGCGGCCAGCAGCAGTTGGACGCCGGCACTGTCGATGGCTTCGATGCGGCTCAGATCGAGGGCATGGTGCCCTTCGGCCAAAGCTTGCTGCAGTTGCTCATGCACCTGCGCCGCAGTGCGGATGGTCAGCTCGCCGTCCAGCATGAGGGGGGAGTCGGTGATGCTGCTCATGGGCACAGCCGCGTGACCGCGTCCACCAGTTGCGAGGGCTGAAAGGGCTTGGTGATCCAGGCGCGCACGCCAGCGGCCTTGCCCTCCGCTTTTTTGGATTCTTGCGACTCGGTGGTCAGCATGATCATGGGCGTGAATTTGTGCGTGGCGCTGGCTTTCACATGGCGGGCAAACTCCAGGCCCGTCATGCGGGGCATGTTGACGTCGCACACAATGAGGTTGGGCTTGGCAGCGTCGAGCTTTTCGACCGCGTCTTGTCCGTCCACGGCTTCCACGACGGCGTAGCCGGCTTTTTGCAGCGCCAGCTTCACCACCACGCGAAAGCTGCCCGAGTCGTCGATCACCATGATGGTTTTGGCCATGTCATTACCCTTGCAAAGACTAAAAATAGACGCTTAAAAGAATTCCACGGATGCTGTGCGGTCCACAGACACGGTGTTGTGATGGCTGGAGCGCTGCTCTTCCATCGTGTATTGCTCTTCCAGCCGCTCCAGCCACATCGCGGGCATCTCGGCGTTGGGGTCGTCGCTGCCGCTGAACCACTCGTTCATGCGCTGCATGTCCTCGCACACGGCGACGAGCATCTGGCTGAGGCGGTCTTGGGACTGCAAACCCATCATGATTCGCTCGATGTCGCTTTGGACCTGACGCCCCGTCTCACGCAGGGTGCGCGAGGTGCGCTGTGAGTTGGCCAAGCTCTTGAGCAGCGCGGTGATCACGGCGCGGGCGTTCTCTTCGGCTTGCAAAATCAGTTCGTCGTCATCCGTGTCGTAGCGCTTGACTTGTGTCTTCAAGGCGCTGAGTTGCTCTTGCAAGCCATGCACGAGCTTGCCCACCTGGGTGGCCGCGACCCGCGACTGAGAGGCCAGCCGCCGCACCTCGGTGGCCACCACCGCAAAGCCACTGCCCGAGGTTCCGGCCCGGGTGGCCTCGACCGAGGCATTGAGCGCCATGAGGTTGGTGGCGCGCCCAATTTCCTGCACTTGCTGTGAAAAGGATTCCATCTGCCCGAGTGCCTGGGCGATGCCCGTCATCGCTTGCAACATGTCGTCCTTCATGGCCACGGCTTTGCGGGTGGTGGCCAACAGGGTATCGATTTCGGGCTGGTGAACCTCTATCAGGCGGTCGGCTGTTCCCAGCTCCAAAATGCCCACATCACCGCTGTCGGCCAGCGCCTTGTCCAGGTTGACGGACACGTCAGCGAAGCTGTCCAGCAGAGTGCTCATGCTCTTTTCCGAGTGATCTCGCGCCGCCAGCACGTTGCGCTTCCAGACCGGCACGACCTGCGCAGGCAGATCCAGGCCTTGACGCACGCTCGATGTGCTGACAGTCGTGCCGCGCTCCCACAGACGGCCAAGCCTCCAGCTGGTGAGCGCTACGCCACCCAGGGTGACACCTAAAATCCAAGGCATACCAGACCACTGGGCTAGCGCACCCAGGCTGCAGGCCATGAGCATGCAAAAAACCAGCCAGCCATTGGTCTTGAGGCGACTGGGTCCCTGCGGCGCGGTCGGGGCCAAGGGTTCGCTTTCCTTCTCCGGCTTGAGTGAAATCGTCTCAGCAGACATGCAGATCCCGCCCTTTGCTCAGTTGCGTTCATCACCAGTGAGCCGCGGGTGAACTTCGCCCGCTCGCGTCAGCACACCGGCTACCCTGTATCTGAGACTGAAGTGTGCGCAGGGCGCTCGATTTTGATGCGTGGAGGAGGGCGATGAGGACCGTCCAATTCTCGATTCCAGTCGGAGCAGGGGAAATTTATCCTCATGGCGTGGCTAGTGATCGGGACCGCGCAGGCGATTGGCGAGTGGTTTTCCACGATCAGCGTTGGGCTTGGCCCAGATGCGATGTGGCGGACCTCAAGTCGGCGAGGAGTATCCCGATAAAGGGGCATGGGTTGACCTTTCACGTTGGCCCGACCTACTACGCACTGGCATGAAACTACCTGTTGATTACCTCTGGGGCCGCGCCCGAGACTGGATGACCTCTTCCGAGAAGTCGTTCAACGCTGTTGATCGATGGCGAGCGTATTCGCGGTTTCACGGCCTGTGGGCGCCGGGCGTGCGCCTCATGCGGGATCTGTCCCTGAGAGGCAAGGCAACCGTGATCGTGGCGTGTTTGTTGGTTCCCTTGCTTTGGCTGATGGTGCAGGTGGAGCAACAGGCCATGCATGACTGGCGCGAGTCCCGTCAGGCGACCAACCGCTTGCAGGACTACCAGGCGCTGCGGACTTTGACCCTGAGTATGCGCGCCATTGTGCGAGCCACCTCCAGGCAGGAGTTGGGCTTGTCTCACGAGGAGATGGGACCATTGATGTCAGCCCATGACGAGAATTTTCAGGCCCTTGTCCGGTCCGCAACTGAGTCCGATCATGCGGCGAATGTTGATTTGGAACACCTGGCGACCCGCCACCAGGCACTGATAGATGCACTGGGGCCCCAAGGGTCTGCGACGCCAGCGCTGGAGTCGCCGCGTTTCTTGGCTGTGCAGGACTATCTCAACCAACTCGACATGCTGCGTGAGCACTTGTTCGATGCGTCACGGCTGGACTCCCATGATGACCTCGCCACGCGCACCTTGTTCAAGGGGGGCGTCGCGTTGCTGCCCCGACTCAGTCGGGCACTGGTGCGCACCACCGCAGAGGGTGCCCGTGTGCTGGCATTGGACTCACCGTACCGCACGGAGACCTTGCAGCGCTTGACAGCAGCAAGCGTCGAGAGCGGTTTCCTGCTCTCGCTTTTGCGGCCGGATTTGCAGCGCAGTGTGGCGCAGGGCCTGTTGGATAAAGATTTGTTGGACAAGCAGTTTGCTGAAATCCAAACTCAACTCAAGCTGGCCCAGCAGTTGAGCACCCAAGCCCGCACACACACCACGGCTGCAGCCTTGTCCACCGCAATGAGTTTGGATGTTGAGGCCTACGCCCGCGGGCTGGCGTCGGCCACCGATGCCAGCGTGGTAATTGAAGCTGCGGCATTGGACGCCTTGCGGATGGGCTTGGCGGCCCATGAGCGCAAGGCCATCTGGCGTGCCGTCTTGGGGTTGGTCTTTCCGGGATTGTTTTTTTCCTTGCTCATGTACTTTTTGTTCAGTGCTTATAAGGTGTTGCAGGGTGGACTGCTGGCAGTGACGCGCAATGTCGAAGAGTTAGCGAGGGGCAATCTGGGCATCCGCCCAAGCCCCTTGGGCAAGGATGAGTCCGGCCGCACCTTGGTTGAGCTGTCGGTGGCGGCAGAGCGCATGTCGCGCTTGTTTGAGGCCGTGACACAAGGCGTGGGTGCGGTGTCGCAGGCGTCACGCGAGGTGGCTGTGGGCAATGGCGGGTTGTCGGACCGCACCGTGGAGATTCGCGAAGCCATCACCCGTGTGGCGGCCAAGGCGTTGACGTTCTCATCCATGATGGACGACTGCGGTAGCGAGCTGTCAAACACTGTGGGTCATGTGCGGGCGATGCAGGTTGACGCGGCGCGCAGTCGCAAGGCGATGGGCGGGCTGCGTGAGCGCATGCGGGCCCTGACTGGCAAGAGCCGCGAGATCAGCCATGTCGTGCAGCTCATGGAGACGGTGGCCTTTCAGACCAAACTGCTGGCGCTGAACGCCTCGGTGGAGGCGGCCCGCGCTGGCGCCGCTGGCAAAGGCTTTGCCGTGGTGGCCCAGGAAGTGCGCTCGCTGGCCGTGCGCAGCGAAGAGTCTGCCCGCCGCATTCATGACATTCTGAGCTCTTCGATCAGCGAGATCGAAGAGTGCAACCTCATGACCGAGCGTGCGAGCGACGCCGTGCGCAACACCGACGAGAAAATTGAATCCGTCAATCGAAGCATGAGTGACATCGTTCACCAGACTCAAAACGGCATGAACGAGTCGCAAGAGGTCGTGCGCATCACCAAACAAGTCGAAGAGTCCATCAGCGGCAACGCCCGCTTGGTCGAGCAACTCTCAGACGCCTCGCTCGCGCTGCGCGAGCAGGGCGAGTCGCTGCGGCAGTCGGTTCATCACTTCTTGGCACGTTGAGGCCGCCTGGTCATGACAAAAGCTCACTCTGCCTTCGTGCCTTGCAAAGCACCCCCCGCCGGTCGGGGCCCTGTCCAACGGCTGTTACCAGCTGCAAGGAGCTGAGATGTTTCGCACTGCCTCTTTGCTGCGACCGGGCGTCAGGCTGATGCGCCAAATGCGCATCTCATCCAAGTTGGCGCTGATGGCTTTCCTCTTGTTCATTCCCTTGACGGCCTTGCTATGGGTGGCAGTTCAAGACCGGCTAGATGATTTGCACCGCATACGTTCTGAACAAGAAGGCGTGCGTGTGGCTGGAAAACTTGCGGTCGTGACAGCCCAAGTCCAAATCCTCAGAGGCCTGTCTAACCGGGTTATTTTGGGTGACACCACGGCTTTGCCGTTGCGCGAGAATGCCGTGGGCCAATTGAATACGGCCATCGCTTTGGTGGATCAAGAGGTGGCCTCTACCGAACATTTCTCCTTGGCTGCGCCCTGGGCGACACAGCGGGCGGCTGTCATCCAATTGACCGGCACGGCGCCGACAGACATCAAGCTCAACATGCGCTCGCACGCGCAGGTGCTCAAAGGCCTGCATCATTTCATGATGATCAATGCAGAGCGGTCGTTGCTGCTGTTCGAGGCGGAGAGTGAGCCGTTCTTCTTGATGGACATTGCCATTGAGCGCAACATGGACTGGATGGCCGATGTGACAGCTTTGCGCGGCCTGGGCTCCAGCCTGCTGTTTCGAGGTGATGCGAGCGCCGTTGAGAAAATGCAGTTGCTGGGCCGAGTTGACGCTGCTGAGAGTCGCATGCACCAGCTTGCCGACCGCATGGACGCACTGGCGCGCACGGGGGGGGCGTTTCCCAAGCACTGGGATCGTGCGCGCCAGATGGGCGAAGAATACTTTGCCTACAGCCGTCAGATTTTTGAGAGCGAGACTTTGACGGGTGACGCGCAGGCCTACTTCACCCGGGGTAGCCAAGTGGCAACCGCGCTCCTGGAGCTCAACGAGGAAGTGCTCGAACGGCTGGACAGCTTGCTCGAAGCCCGGGCCCAGCGCCAGCGGCTCGACATTTTCTTCAGCGTGGCAGGATGCTTGTTGGCGGGGTCCGTGACAGGCTATTTGGCCCTGTGCTTTTACGTCAGTTTTGCCGGTTCTATGCGTGCTGTGTTGAAAAGCATGGCGGCGGTCACCCAAGGTGATTTGTCTCAGCCCATCAATGTCCTGGGGGCCGACGAGTTGGCGCAAATCGGGGGTCAGATGGAGCAGATGGTGCAGCGTTTGTCCTCCATCGTGGCCGAGATCCGAACCAGTGCGGTGCAAGTCGGGCACGCCGGCCAACAGGTGGCAGTGGGGGGGCAAACTCTGGCCCACAGCACTGAGAACCAAGCAGCGCGGCTGCGTGAATCCATGGACACCGTGGGAGCGCTGACCGAAGCGGTCGCCTGCAGCGCTGAGAAGGCCACGGCGCTCGACCAAGTGACCACGGCCTTGTTCGCTCGCACCGAAGCGGGGGGGCACGCCATGCGCGAGACGGTCGAGTCCATGAACACGCTGGAGGAAAGCACGCAACGCGTGGCCGAGATCAATGGTGTGATTGAAGACCTGGCATTTCAAACCAACATTTTGGCGCTGAATGCTGCAGTCGAGGCGGCACGGGCAGGTGAGACGGGCAAGGGCTTTGCAGTGGTTGCTGGCGAAGTGCGCCAACTGGCCAAGCGGTGTAGCGAGGCGGCAGCAGAGATTCAAGCCCTGATCGATCAGACCACGGAGCGTGTGACGATCACCAAAACGAGTCTGGGGGATGTCAGTTTGACGCTCAATGAGATGGTGGCAGGCATTGGCACGGTATCCTCGCGGCTGAAGGAAATCGCCCAAGCCGGGGTGGACCAAAGCGTTGGCTTGAACGCAGTGATTGCCGGGGTCAACGAGATGAACGCCCTGACCCAGGAAAACACGGTGCTGGTTGAGGTTTCAGCGCAGGCGTCCCGTGGCCTAGTCGATCAGGCCAACGCCCTGCGTAAATCTGTGGTCAGCATTCAACTGCGCCAGGGCAGCTCAGACGAGGCCCGCGACTTGGTTGAGCGTGCGATCCAGCACTACCACGAGGTAGGTTCTGAGCGCGCGCTGGCCGAATTCGGTGCCTCGCGTGGGGCGTGGGTTGATCGGGACATCTGCGTGTTTGTCTTTGACCAAAACGGGCTGTATCTCGCGCATCCGATGTACCCCGAATTCGTGGGCAAACGGCTGCACGAGGCGCTGGGCACAGCCGGTGATGCATTCTTGCGCGACGCCCTCCAGGCCTTGACCAGCGGATCGACATGGGTGAACTTCCAGTTCCCGAGCGCCAGCACAGGTGAGTTGGCCCCGAAAACGGCGTATGTTTCACAACTGAGCGACGAGCTGCTCATTGCATCGGCGGTACACCGCAACGAGGTGGTGGCGTTGGCTTAGTGCCACTGTTTCAATGAACTACTCCACCCTATGCTGCGCAAAGGATGGAGTTTCACGGGGAGCGTGAGCAGCCCCGTATAGGCGCGGTTCCCGGCCTGTGTCTTCAGCCTCCAAGGCCCATCGCAACACAACTCGTGCTGCTGCGATGTC
>JANMGB010000076.1:0-1099 GCA_031374415.1 Burkholderiales bacterium | reverse complement strand
TCAGCGCGTGATACTTCCTGAGCACCGTCGTGGCCACTTCTGGGATCCCCAAGTCGCCGTTGAGAGTCGCGGTTGGCACAGCATGATCGGGCGTCTGCAACATCGTCTCAACCAAGCTCCGAAACTCGGCACCGCTCGGCGATGCATTCTGCTCGAACAGCTTTCCCAGCACACGCGTTGCTTGCTTCCACTGCTCTGAGATCAGTGCATCGACGCGCTCATCGAGCGACGCCACGGGCACACGAGCGAGCTGATTGGCGACAAACTCGAGCGCGGCGGGTCGCGTGCCGACAAACTCGAACCAGCGGCGCCGCAACTGCTCGTTCAAATCGGTACCGTTGCCGTCCAAGCGCTGTCGAAGCGGAAGGCAGGCGACGTTGTCGAAGAACTGATCGGCTTCGTCAACCGTGAAATCGTCGACCCAGACCAGCTTCTGTCGGAAGCGGTCGTTTGGCAAACCGAATGCAGAGTCGGCGTCGCTGAGCACCAGGATGACGCGGCACGAGCGCCGGTCAGTGTTGAGCGCCTTTAACGCCGTCGCGATGTGGTAGATGACTTTGTGATCGTCGCGGCCGGTGCGCACCTCGGCGATCACTGTCGGCACCCAGTCGGCGGCGGCAGGGTGCAGTCGACGGTGCTGGGCCTTGACGCGCTGGAACAGAGTCGTCGCGACCTCAACGCCGAAATCCGGAAACTCGAGGGCCACGTTGTCGCCGAGAGCATTGAAGATGGAGCGATAGACTACTTCGCGCGACTCGAGGTGCCCGCCCAAGTCCAACCGCACCACGCCTGTCCGATTCGCCGCCGCCGACTCGACCACGCGCGTTTTGCCGACGCCGCGCGGCCCAATCAGAGCGACGTAGGTCTGGTCCGTGTGGCCGATCGCGCGCGCCAGAATATCTTCGATTTGCGGCCGCGGCACGTAGGGCGGCATGCCACGTACGACCGGAACAACGTGGCTCGCCAGCAACAAGCGTTCGGCACGACAGTCGCGGTCGCAAAAGGTCCACCACTGGTGGGAGCCGAAGGCTACCGTTATCAGCGCAGCCGTTGTCAGCACAAACTTCATCCAAGCGGAAAGCCGTCGCCACCGCCGCCC
>JANMGB010000382.1:0-11395 GCA_031374415.1 Burkholderiales bacterium | reverse complement strand
TTGAAAACCTCTTTCAGAGAATGAAAGTTTTCCGGCGTGTAGCCACACGCTTTGAAAAACTGGACTGCATGTTCCTTGGCTTCGTTCACCTCGCGGCCATCAGCAAATGGCTTCAGTGAGTTTCCGAACAGGCCCTAGCTTTCTGGCTCGTTTTGATTGTCAGGCGTGCCCGTTTATGGTGTAGCCGCTCGCGGCACCAGAGCAAACAACTCTTGCAGATAGTCATCGCTCAAGCGCTTGCGCTTACCCTTGTGCGATCCTTTGCTGGCGTCTTGCTTGATTTGTTTTAGCGCGATGCGCCGTAGCGTGGCCATGTTTTGCGGTCCGTGATTGCGGCGAATCAGGCACTCGTCTTCTCGGTAGTTCACGTCCATGACCCAATGGCAGCCGTTCTCAATTGTTGTCGGTCACATTGTTTTGAAATTCACCGGCATTTTTTTGCCGGATTTGGCCACCGCCAAATTTGGAGGAAAAGGTGTCGGGTCAAGGCTGACCGAAGGCCACCCGAGGGGCAGGGCTGTTCAACGCTAGGTCACGCCAAGCAACTCCCATAAGTCTTGCTCTGACCAGCCGAGGATTTGACGAGCGGCCTTGATGTTGTCGTGGCCGGCTTTGCGCAGCAAGTTCAAAGCCCAGGTACGAAGTTGGGCGACGACACCGGGCTCTCGCCGAATACGGCTGGCGTCCTCAGCCATGGCGACATCGCGCACATGGTGTAGCGCGTACTCAATCAGCCAATGCCCGCGCACCGCATCTCGAGCCTCTCGGGCCGATAGCTCTCGAGTACACACGTACCATGCAGCCTCGCTGCGGGCCTCCCATGCCGCCTCCTTCGTGTTAAAAACCTCGGTGTGGCGACGTACCTGGACCAAGCTGTGCACGTGAGGCCACTCGGTGCCTGCGCTGCCTGCGGCTATCGGCCACACTGACGTCTTGCGGGATTCAATCCGATTGCGCTTGCCGATTTCGTCATGGTGCCAGCTCAGGCTTGGCGCGCCCTGCGCTGCCAAGGTCTCGACGGTTTGCAGCAGCGTGGGCTGGTTGCCCTTGACCTGAATGACCGCGTCATTGCCGCTTTGCACGACTACTTGCAGCGTTTTTTTGGCAGTGCAACGCATCCAGCGTGAACAGCTTTCCGCGCAAGCCCAGCTCTTCAATCAGTTTTTGCGCGGCAGCAATCTCCCCTCCCTTGTCGCCATCGGTCCACGCCACCTGGCCCACCACCAAGCGCCTTTCGGTGGCGAACGCCGACAACCATTGCAGTGCCGACACATCAGCAAAGCGGTCAAGACTTCCTCGCAGGGTCTTGCCGTCAATAGCGATACAGGTATTGCCCCCAGCCTCCTGGCTGTCCAGCGTCGCCGCAGCATGACGGCGCAGAGCCTGCTCCAATGCCGGCTGGTCCAGACTCAACAAAATCGCGCGCAACCCAGTGTGGCTTGGCGCTTGGCTCCATCTCCGCGCCGAGTGCGTGCGCAGCCAGACCAATTTAGCCTTGATGAACCGCGCTATCCCCCGATAGGAGTCTGCGCCCGCCGCTACCGCCAATACGCAGCACAGCAGTACATGCGGCAGGTCGTACATCCGCCCTTGTCCTCTGCGCTTGTCCTCAATTCCACTCCACTCTGGCAGCTCCAGCATCCATCACTCTCGTTCGTTCGGGGGGCCAGAGTGTATTGCTAGCTAGCGTTGAACAGCCCTGGGGCTGACATCCAGTTCAGAGCCTGCCCGCCGATGACACTGAGATGCGAGTTCATGACAATGACGTGTTCTCAAGGCAGCCTAGAGTTCCATGGTGACGGATGTTTTTGCGTGTTGCCATCGGCTATTGCCCTGTCCAGGGCCTGGACACCCTCTGCCAATGCTCCGACAGCCTTTTTTCACCCGTCAATGCAGCTCAAACGAACCCAAGCCGCCCTCGACACCTGATTTTCGCCATGGCCCCAGCCGCACAGGTGGATTTGATGGTCTCCGGCGACAACGACTTGCTGCTGCTTCATCCCTTTGAGGGCATACCGATCCTCCTCGCCTGCCGATGCTTGGATGTTCATGGAGACGGGGGGAGCGTACCCAGTGAGCCCAATGGGGTCACCCATTGGCCAGTGTGCCTGACGGCACCCCGTTCAGATTCTCTGGGCAGCCTCGTCTGGGCTTTGCTCCACAGTGTGTCCCTCTTCCAAAGGCGTGCGGACCCATTGCGGCAGCGGCAGGTCTTCGTGCAAGGCCTCCTCGTGGGGCAAGAAGCCACCGGACTGATGGCGCCACAGGGCCGCGTAGTGGCCGCGTCGGGCCAACAGTTCTTCGTGCGTTCCTTGCTCCATGATGCGCCCCTGGTCCAGCACCACCAAGCGGTCCATGCGAGCGATGGTGGACAGACGGTGGGCAATGGCAATCGTGGTCTTGCCCTCCATCAAACCCAGAAACTGCTCTTGAATGGCCAGCTCGGCCTCGCTGTCCAGCGCCGAGGTGGCCTCATCCAAAATCAAAATCGGTGCGTTCTTCAAAATCACCCGGGCAATCGCAATGCGTTGACGCTGGCCGCCGCTGAGTTTCACGCCACGCTCCCCCACGTGCGCCTCATAGCCCGTGCGATCTTGCCAATCTTGCAGCTCCATGATGAACGCATGGGATTGGGCTTTGTCCGCAGCAGCCTCAATGTCAGCCTGTGTGGCGCCCGGGGCCCCATAGCCAATGTTGGCCGCGATGGAGCGGTGCAGCAGCGAGGTGTCTTGTGTGACCATGCCGATGGCCGACCGCAGGCTCTCTTGCGTGACTTTGGCAATGTCTTGACCATCGATCATGATGCGACCTTGCTCAAGTTCATGAAAGCGCAGCAACAAATTGACCAAGGTTGATTTGCCCGACCCCGAGCGCCCCACCAAGCCCACTCGCTCACCCGGGCGAATCACGAGGTTCAGCTCGTCCAACACCTTCTTGCCATCAGTGCGCCCATAGGTGAAGGTGAGTTGCTCGATGCGGATCTCGCCGTGTGGCACGGTGAGCTCAGCGGCATCCGCTGCATCCGTCAGCTTGTGGGGCACGGCAATGGTCTCCATGCCTTCTTGCACCACCCCGATGTTCTCGAAGATGCCGGTCACTTCGAAACTCACCCACCCCGCCACGTTGGCAATTTGCCAGGCCAAAGGCAAGGCCGTGGCCACCACGGCTGCGTCGACCTGACCCTGCACCCACAGGGCGATGCCAATGCCCGCGGTGCCCGTTAAGAGCAAGGCATTCATGATCGACAAGGTGGTCATGAATTGGGTGATGAGCCGCATGTGGGCGGCGATGGCCAGCGTATGCTCTTCGATGGCTTCGCGCACGTAGGCGTCTTCGTCGCGCAGCCGAGCAAACAACTTGACTGTCAGGATGTTGGTGTAGCTGTCCACCACGCGGCCCATCACCATCGAGCGTTGCTCGGAACTCAGCTTGGCCAAGTCCCGCATGCGCGGCACAAAGTAGCGCAAGAAAAACACGTAGCCCAAAAACCAGGCCACGGTGGGAACAGCCAAACGCCAATCAGCCCAGGCCATCAAAACCAATGCGCTGCCGCCGTACACCGTGATGTACCAGACCGCCCGAATGCTGCCCACCACCGACTCACGCAGGGAGTTGCAAGTCTGCATGACCCGGTTGGCAATGCGCCCGGCAAAATCATTCTGAAAAAACGGCCAGCTCTGCCGCACCACCTGCCAGTGGTTTTGCCAACGAATCAAGCCCGTCACGCCCGGCACCACGGCGTTGTGGCGGAGCAAACTGTCCAACAACAAAGCCAGCGGGCGCACCACCAGCACCAACACCAACATGCCCACGAGCATGGGCTTGGCCTCACGCAGGGCAGCCGCCCGATCAGCCTGCGCCATCAAACCCACCAGCTTGCCGATAAACACGGGCACCAGCGTGTCGACCCAGGCCACCGCCAAGGCCGTGGCAAACATGGCGACATACAAAGCAGGGGTTTGCCGTACGAAGTGCCAGTAAAACGCCAGCAAACCTGCAGGCGGAGGCCCTGGCGGGGGCTGCGTGGGGCGAACCAGCGATTCAAAGAAGGCAAACATGAACCGATTCTGACTGGAAACACGGGCCGGCCGGCGAGCGGCGCCGTTTCAGTGAGACAGCTTGCCAAATCCTGCTCAGGGGGTTATGGCGTTGGCGCAACAGCACGCCCTAGGGCGTGTCTCAGTGAGACTCAACAGTACGCTTCACTGCGCGTCGTGCCCATCAAGGGCTCCAGCAGCAAACACAGAGGCCGCAAAGCCCCGTACCGGCTCGCCACTCGGTGGGCGTAGTTGAAAAAACGGGGCAGGTCTTCGCTGTATTTGGGTTTGCCATCGCGGTGTTTGAGCCGGCAAAAAATGCCCAGTACTTTCAAATGGCGCTGCAGGCCCATCCACTCCACCTGGCGCCAAAATTCACCGAAGTCTTCATCCACCGGCAAGCCTGCCAAGCGCGCCGCGTCCCAGTAGCGAACAGCGATGTCGATCTCTTGGTCTTCGTCCCACGAGTAGAAGGCATCCCGAATGAGCGACGCCACGTCGTAGCTCAAAGGCCCCCACACCGCATCTTGAAAATCTAAAATCGCGGGGTTGGGCGTGCCGAGCATCAAGTTTCGCGGCATGTAGTCTCGGTGCACCACCACCTGCGGCTGGGCCAGGGCACTGGCGACCAAAGCGGCACAGACTTGGTCCCACAGCGCTTGCTCGCTGGCGTTCCAGGTGCGGCCATGCTCGCGGCTCACACACCACTCTGGGAACAAGGCCAACTCGCGCCGCAACAGAGCCTCGTCATACACCGGCAAGCCCTCGCCTGACAGGCGGGTTTGCCACTGCACCAAGGCCGCAATCGCATCGCGCATGAGGCCCTGCGCTTGCTCTGGTTGTGCGCGGGATTGGGCGTCGACCAAAGCCTGCAAGTACAACTGCGAGCCCAAATCACTCAAAAGCAAAAAGCCCCGCGCCATGTCGTGTGCCCACACCTGCGGCGCATTCAGCCCGGCGTCACGGATGCGCTGCGCCATGAGAACGAACGGACGCACATCCTCTTGGGGCGGTGGTGCGTCCATGATGATGAAGCTCTGCGCCAGGCCGTCGATCCGAAAGTAACGCCGAAAACTGGCGTCACTCGACGCGCTGCGCAAGGTCTGCGGCCGCAATCCATGTTCGGCCGCCAAGGGAGCCAGCCAATGTGTAAAAGCGGCCTCGCGGGCCGCGTTGGCCCACTCAATCGGGGCCCCTGGCTGGTGGGCGTCGGATGGCAGGGCTGCGTCTACAGGATGAGTGGGCATGAGGCAGAAACTCCGTGTCAGTTGGCGCGTGGAATAATTGATCGATTCTACAAACGGCGGCATCCTTGACCGTCATCGATTTCATCTTTCGCGATTGGTCGCCCGTGCGTTCCTGGATTCGTTTTTCCCTTCGGGCTGCGGCATTTGCCGGGTGGGTGCTGGTCGGCACACCGGCCCTGGCGCAGCAACGCCCTGCTGCCCCGGTCAAAGTGAGCGACAAAGCCACTGACACGGTTTTGCAAGCCCAAACCATCCGCGGGACCCCTGACCGACAAACTATCGCTGAGGGCGATGCAGAGCTCCAGCACGACGGCATCACGATCCGCGCCGACCGACTCAGCTATGACCAGCGCGACGCCACGGCCCGTGCTCAGGGCAACGTGGTGGTGCTGCACAACGGTGACACGTTTCGAGGCCCCGAGCTGCAGCTCCAGATTGAAACCTACCAAGGGTTCTTCCTCACGCCCCGCTACGTGTTGGGCCGCAACGGCGCCAGTGGCCAAGCCCTGCGCACCGACTTCATTGATGAAAAACGCTCGGTCAGCCACGAAGGCACCTATTCCACCTGCACCCCCGACGACAGTGGTCGACGAGACTGGGAGCTCAGCGCCAAGCGCCTGCGCATCGACTTTGAAAAAAACGAAGGTGTCGCCGAGGGTGCGGTGCTGCGCTTCATGAACGTGCCCATTTTGGCGGCCCCCTCACTCAGCTTTCCCCTGGGCAAGGAGCGCAAATCCGGTTGGCTGCCACCCACCATCGAGCACGATAGCCGCAGCGGCCCGCAGTTTAGCGCGCCTTACTACTGGAACATTGCGCCCCACATGGACGCCACCTTGGCGCCCCAGGTGCTGACACGCCGCGGCGCGGGCCTGAATTCGCAATTCCGCTACTTGGGCCGGGACTCAGAAGGCAGTTTCGACACCAATTGGGTGCCCCATGACCGGTTGGCTGAGCGCAACCGTTACGGACTGAACCTGTCTAACCGGGCCCGCCTCACCGACACCACCCAGCTCAACCTGAGTGTGTTGCGGGTATCTGACGACAACTACTGGAAAGACTTTCACCGGGGCGTGGGCAGCATCACCCCGCGCTTGCTGGGGTCAGACCTGAACGCCACCCGCACCGATGCGCAGTGGAGCACCTACGTACGGATTCAGAGCTGGCAAGTGCTGCAATCCACCAATTTGGCGGAAGCGATTGAGGCACCGTACCAGCGCACCCCACAAATCGGCGCGCGCACCGAGCAATTTTTGGGCAACGGACTCAAGGTCGAGTTTGAAAGCGAGTTCAACCGCTTCAACAACCCGGTGGGCACCACTGCCGCGCAGCACCCCACAGGCATGCGCCTGCACTCGTTGGGCAGCCTCAGCCGCCCCTGGATCACGCCCGCCTGGAGCCTCACGCCCAAACTGTCATTCAACGCCGCCTCCTACGCCATGGACGATGCCCTCACCACGGGCCCCGACGCTGGACGCAAAAATGCCAACCGCGTGATCCCCACGGCCAGCCTCGACAACAGCTGGGTGCTGGAGCGCAACAGCCGGTGGTTCGGCAATGAGATGCGCCAAACTCTGGAGCCGCGGATCGTGTACAGCTACACACCTTACCGCGATCAATCCGGGCTGCCCACCTTCGACGCCGCTCCCATTGACTTCACCTTTGACTCCATCTTTTTCAACAACCCCTTCAGCGGGGTCGACCGGGTGGCCGACACCAACCAAATCACCGCAGGCCTGAGCACTCGCCTGATCGATAGCACCACGGGTGCCGAGGCCCTGCGCCTGGGCCTGGTGCACCGCTACTTGCTCACTGAGCAACGGATCACTCCCGATGGCAATCTTTCCAAGCAGCGCTTCTCTGACATGTTCTTGCTCGGCTCAACGAATGTCATCCCCCACACGAGCCTGAACGCCACCTTGCAGTACAACCCCGAACAGGCGCGGGTACAGCGTTCGGTGGTGGGCGCGAGCTACTCACCGGGGCCCCAGCGCGGCCTCAGCCTGGGCTACAACTCGGACCGCTTAGGCCGCTCCGAGCAGGTCACGCTCGGCTGGCAATGGCCGGTATACGGCCCCGCGTCACCGACTCAGCGCCCCCTGTTCTCCGCCTCATCCTCTGCCGGGGGCAAGCCCTGTCTGGGAACCTGGTACTCGGTTGGACGTGTCAGCATGAACACCCGTGACAACAAAGTCATCGACTCGATCCTGGGCATGGAATACGACGGCGGCTGCTGGGTGGGCCGCATTGTCGGTCGTCGGCAATCGACGGGCATCAACGAGTACGTCACCGGCATCGGCCTGCAGCTCGAATTGGTGGGCTTGTCTCGTCTCGGTTATGGTGCCAATCCCACGCAGCTCCTGAAAGAAAACGTGGGAGGCTACCAGCCCCTGCGCAATTGATCGGCGCTTGAGTGCTTTCAGCCGCAAAGACACCCTGATCAAAAAACTGAACTAGGTTTGAAACCCCGGCCTTCAGGCCGGAGAGCCCCGAAGGGGCGACTCAAAGGGAGGGGATGCAAACCCCTTCCAACAGCTTACCCACCGACCTTGAGGTCGGTCGAATTTTTGCTGGATACTGACCATTCTGAGCACCACCGCCCCACCCCATGACAGATCACCCTTCACCTCGTTCCTCCCGCCATCCAAAGGCGTTGTGTGTTGTCTTGCTGACGGGGCTGCTGCTGAGCGCAGGGGCTCAAGCGCAAACTCAGGCAGTCCCCGCCCCCACCAGCAAGCCCTCACCCAAGGCCAAGGCTGCCGCCAAGGCGCCCGTGAAGGCCGCACCACCGAGCACCGAGACGCCCGCCCCCACGGCCACCCCCAGCGCACCAGGCCTCAATGGCGACTACATTTTGGTGGTCGTGAACCGAGAGTTGATCAGCGCTGGCGAAGTGGCGCGTCGAGTGGCCATCGTGACGCAAAACTCGCAGCTCAACTCAGCCCGCCTGCCCGCCCCTCCTGAGCTGCGCAAGCAAGTGCTGGATGCCCTGATCGACGAGCGCGCCTTGCTCACCTACGCACGCGACATGGGTCAACGCATCGATGACACGGAGCTCGACCGCGCGGTGCTCAACCAGGCCCAGCAAAATCAGCTCACCCTGGCGCAGTTCAAGGAACGTTTGCGCGCCGATGGCATTGACTTCATCACCTTTCGCAACAACCTGCGCGATCAGCTCACCGTCGAGCGCGTGCGTGAACGCGAAATGCAAAACCGTATACGGGTATCTGACAGCGACATTGAAGGCTTCTTAGCGCAAAAATTGGGCGAGGCGGGCGCGGAGTCTCAATACAACGTGGCGCAGGTTCTGATCAAGGTACCCGAGAATGCCAGTGAGGCCGAGGTCGCTGAGAAGCGTTTGCGCGCCGACCAGGCCTACGCCCGCCTGCAAAGTGGTGAGTCCATGCGCAGCGTGGCCAAGGCCCTGTCCGAAGACGACAACAAAGACAACGGTGGCGCCCTCGGCCTGCGTCCGGCAAGCCGCTTGCCGGACGTTTTTTTGGCGCAAATCAGCAAGCTCAAGGCGGGCGAATTGGCGCCCGGAATTTTGCGCACAGGCGCAGGTTTTCACGTCCTGCAACTGATCGAGCGCCGCAGTGCGAGCAGCGTCAACCTCACCCAAACCCGGGCCCGCCACATTTTGCTACGCCCCTCCAACCAACTCAGCCGCGAAGCGGCCGTTCGCCGCTTGAGCGACCTGAGGCGCCAAATCCAGTCGGGCAAACAAACGTTTGAGCAACTGGCGCGCGACAACTCTCAAGACGGCACCGCTGCGCAAGGAGGTGACCTTGGCTGGACACTGCAAGGCTCTTTCGTGCCGGAGTTTGAAAGTGCCATGAACGACTTGCCTGCGGGCACATTGTCCGAGCCCGTGGTGTCACGGTTTGGTGTGCACCTGATCCAAGTGATCGACCGCCGGCAGGTTCCCGTTGAAATGAAGCAACTGCGGGAGATGGCGCGCAACATGCTGCGCGAACAACGGTTCGAATCAGCCTACGCCGACTGGCTGCGTGAGTTGCGTGCCCAAGCCTACATCGAGTTCCGCGACGCCCCTTCGCCCTGATCCCCGTGCGCCACATTCCTCGCAAACGCTTCGGCCAGCATTTTTTGGTCGACACCCTGCTCATCGACGACTTGGTTCACACCATCCGGCCACGGCCTGACGAAGCCTTGATCGAGATCGGGCCCGGACTGGGTGCCTTAACGCGGCCGCTGCTGGCCCAATGTCAGCGCTTGTCTGTGATCGAGATTGACCGCGATCTGGCAGCCCGACTGCGCCAACAAGCGGCCCTGGAGGTGATCGAGTCCGATGTCTTGCAGGTCGATTTCGCCGCGCTGGCGCAGGCCCGCGGACAGCGCCTGCGGATTGTGGGCAACCTGCCGTACAACATCTCTACGCCCATTTTGTTTCACCTGCTGCCCTGCGCCGCTCACGTGATCGACCAACACTTCATGTTGCAAAAAGAAGTCGTCAATCGGATGGTGGCGGCGCCGCGCAGCAAGGACTATGGCCGCTTGTCGGTGATGTTGCAGTGGCGCTACGTGATGGATGCGGTGCTGGATGTGCCGCCAGAGTCATTCGATCCGCCCCCACGCGTGGACTCTGCCGTGGTGCGCATGGTGCCACGCCCCGACCCTGTGCCATGCCATGCTGCCTTGCTCAGTGAGTTGGTGGGGGTGGCATTCTCGCAACGCCGCAAATTACTGCGTCACACACTGGGCCATTGGCTCGATGAGCGCGGGTTGACTGGCCAGTTTGACATCCAACGACGCGCCGAAGAGGTGCCTGTGGCGGAGTACGTGGCACTGGCGCTGGCGTTGAGCCCGAGCTCGGCCGGGCTGCAAGGCAGTTGAACTCATTGACGCAGGCAAGCGCACGGATGAAAAAAAAGCGGCCCAAAGGCCGCTTTTTTCCAACACCACCACCGCAGCATCAAGCTGCATTGAGCCACATGGCGGTATCGAATGCGCTGCTCATCATGGGCATGTTCATGCCAAAATTTGAGTTTGCAGCAGCTTTGGACACTTTGCTCGGTTTGTCCGCGGGGGCCATCTCAGTAGCCCGCTCCCATGACCCTGTTTCTTGGGAGCGGGCTACTGAAAAGAATAAAAACATCGGAACGGTGTTCGTCGCTCGTCCCAAAATTCAGATATCTCTCGGAAGACATCGAGCAACTGCTCGCGCGCCTCTCGGTCAAAACGCGCGCTGTCAGGCAACTGCTCCAGTACCACCACAAAACCTGGCTGCGCTCCTGCTTTGAACACCAAGTTCGTCATGCCCTCTTTGAGGGAATCTAAGCTCTTGGTTACATGGGCGGGGAACTCAAACGCCTCGGCGATTCCTTCCAGAATGTCTTGCTTGGTCTGTGCGTCGCTCAAATTCGCATACAGAAAATGATGCCCCGCCGCTTGCGCAGCCGCCATCAGGTCTTCAGGCCGGTGGGCGCGAATGGATTGAACGATGTTCGGACGCATTGTTTGCAAAAGCATTATCGCGTTCCTCCTTTTGTCAAAAAAACTTCAAAGAGCCAGGGCATACTCAGCCGACTGGGACTCACTCTCAGATTCCACAACCACGCTGGGACGGAGCGTCTACTCGAAAATAGACCCCTGCATCACACCTCCGCTCAGCGTTTACCCATTTCCAGTTTGTGACGCTGACTGAGCCGGTTTGGCTCGGCAATTGGCTTGTGTTAGCCAATTTCCAGAGGCCCAATGATTCACTTCGTGAGAATTTCCCGCAGTGTCGTCAAAAGCTGAAGGGCCGATGTTACCGAATTGGCCTCGGCAACTCAACCCCGAGCTGCGGGTGGCGCAGCAGGCAAACATCTGCTAGCGAGTGCAAACTATCGCGCTGACGCCACGTTTGCAAAGTGGATGGCCTCGTTTGGCACCCAATCATGCCGATGTAAAAATACGGGATAACCCTAGTGCAGTGAATTTAAAAGGTTGATTTCGCCAAAAGCGAACAGGTGATGAACTACTCCACCCTATGCTGCGCAAAGGATGGAGTTTCACGGGGAGCGTGAGCAGCCCCGTATAGGCGCGGTTCCCGGCCTGTGTCTTCAGCCTCCAAGGCCCATCGCAACACAACTCGTGCTGCTGCGATGTCTC
>JANMGB010000097.1:0-4723 GCA_031374415.1 Burkholderiales bacterium | reverse complement strand
AGGCATCAAACGGCCTCTTGAAGCGGTCTGCTTTGTAGCAAATGCTCGCAATACCGACCGGTATTGCTGTGCTTTGCGCCTTGCAGCCCACTCCAATAGACCATTTGCTGCCCGACGAGGAGTTTCCGAACAGGCCCTAGTCTATTCAGGTACGCGCGGTACAAAGCGTCAAAGTGAACCCCCAAATATGGCTTTATTGGATCGTTGCGGCAGGGGTCGTGCGCTCTCACTGGTGTCCGTTAGGGTTGGCAGTGGGAAGCGTGTGAGCGTGCCGAACTCGGCCGTCTGATTGGGCACGTCGGTGGATTCGTGCCTGCTAACCAGCAGCAATCCGCCAGGCGCTCGTAACACAGTGGGGTGCCGCGCTGATGGCGTGGTCGCGGTCAAGGGCAAACACAGGGTGTTCCATGAAGCGATTGCAATGGCTGTTGTCGCTGGTGACGATCTTGGTCGCGGGGCTGATCAGCTTTGTCCTGTCGGCTGCGACCGAGCAACGGCTGAATTCGCTGCGCCAGGTGGATTCGCCCACCTTGCTGCGCGCGCAGTCCTTGAGCTTCAGTTTGAATGCCGTGCACGAGGGTTTCAGCTATGCGGCGGCGGCTGACAAAGCGGCGGTGGCTCAGGCCATGGACAAAGCGAAGCAGTTTCGCACTGAACTTCAAGCCCTGAGCGAAGTCCCTGCGTATGCGGCGGGGGTTCAAACCCTGGGTGGCCAATTTGATGTCTATATCGGTGCAATCAACCAAGTCATGCTGGATGTGATGGCATTGGCCGACGGCAAGGATGTTGATCCTGTGCCAGCCAGTCAGCGCATGCAAGTGGCCTACGGTGTCATGGTCAAGGGGCTGGATGCCCTCAAAACCCAATCCCTTACCCGACGCGCTCAAGTGCTTCGTGGATGAGCAAGTCAATCAAGGCAGCTATGGCACCAGCAGCGAGTACGTGCGTGAGCTGATCCGCAAGGATCAGGACCGCCTTCAACTGCGCGCGCACCTGCTTGCGGGCGCGGCGTCGGCACCTGCCAACCCGGCCGATCCAGCTTACTTTGACGGGCTGCGTGATCGGGTGCGCAAGGCGGCCAAGGTTCGCTCTCGAGGGTGACGGCCAAGCCAGTCGTTCCGCGTGAGTTGGCCAACCGGGACATTGACGACGCGATTGCCCACTACCTCAGCGCAGGCCCCGAACAAGCCGCGCTCGGCTTCATTGAGACGCGGCCCTAATCCGCCTTGACAGCCACATCTCGGGCGATGCGGCCGTCAATGAGCTCGACCAGTCTGTCGCAGCGGTCGGCCAAGCGCCTGTCGTGCGTGACCACCACGAAGGTGGTGCCGAAGTCGGCGTGCAAGCGCCGCAGTTGGACAAACACTTCGTCGGCCGAGGCGGTGTCGAGGTTGCCGGTGGGCTCGTCGGCCAGCACCAGCGGGGGGTTCAAGATCAAGGCGCGTGCAATGGCCACACGCTGTTGCATGCCCCCTGACAACTCGCCAGGGCGCTTGTGCAGGGCCTGGGCCAAGCCCACGGCGCTCAGTAACTCGATGGCCCGTTTTTGCGCCGTGGCGGGCACGTGACCCTCGCTCAGAAGCACCGGCAGGGTCACGTTTTCAAGGGCGCTGAAGGCCGGCAGCAAGTGGTGAAACTGGAAGACGAAGCCTAAGCTGTTTCGGCGGCACATCGTGCGCGCTTGGTCGTCCAGAGTCTGCACTTCTTGGCCTTGCAAACGGTAGCTGCCTGAGCTCATGGGCTCGAGCAGGCCGAGCACGTTGAGCAGGGTGCTTTTGCCCGAGCCTGAGGGTCCGACCAGGGCAATGAACTCGCTGGTGTCAATGTGCAGCGACAAGCCGTGCAAGATCTCCACCTCGTTGGCTTGGCCCAGGTTGTAGGCCTTGCGGACGTCGGTTAATTCGACCAAAGGGCCGACTGAGTTTTTGGCGCTCATCGTGCTGCCTTACAGGCGGATGGCTTGCGCCGGGTCGAGCCGGGCTGCGCGGCGGGCAGGGGCCGCGGCCGCCAGCACGCCGCACACGGAGGCGATCCAGGCGACCTGCCAGGCCAAACTCAGCGGCAGGCGAATGTCAAATAAGGGCAGGCCATCAGAGCCGCGCACCAAGGTCGTGAACAGCCAGATCATGAGCAGCGCCAGCATCAATCCCAAGACCGAGCCCACGGCACCGACCAAGGCGCCTTGCAGCAAAAAGACGCGCATGATCTGGCCCCGGGTGGCCCCCATGGCGCGCAGGATGCCGATCTCGCGCTGCTTTTGCACGACGGTCACCACCAAGACGCTGGCAATGCCCAGCACCACCACCAGCATCACGATGACGCGAATCAAGGTGGTGCTGACCGATTGGGCGTTGAGGGCTGAGACGAGCTGGGCGTTGGTGTCTTGCCAGCTCTCGATCTTGCCGGGAAACTGTGCGCGCAGGCGGGTCGTGAGGTCTTGCGCTCGCCAGACATCGTCAATGACCAGGTCGAGGTTGGTGGCCCCACCGGGCAGGCTGAGCAGACTTTGTGCGGCTCGCAGGGGCACGATCACCGTGCGGCGGTTGAGGTCACGCACGCCCAGGTCCACCAAGGCCGTGACGCGCACAGAGGCTGTGACGCTGCCGGTGTTGACAGCAAACCGGTCGCCCACCCGAACGCCGAGGTCGCTGGCGAGGTCTTTGCCAATGATGGCCTCGCCTGGCTCCAGCCGCGCCTGGCCTGCGATCACTTTGCTGCGCAGGCTCACGATGCGGTCATAGCGGTCGAGGTCGACACCGATCAAGGCGATGGACGGCGAGGCTTCACCCCGCAAGCCCAGGCCCGCTCCGGCCACCATCGGTGAGACGGCCTTGACGCCAGGGGTACGCTCCAGCACGGGCAGCATGGCTTGCCAGTTGGCGATGGAGCGCAGGCGTTGCGCGCGGGGGATGGTGTCGGTCAGCAGCACGGTTGGGGCGTCGGCGCTCAGGGACGGCGTCACCACGTCATCACTCACACGCAGGGTGATGTGGGCCTGTGCCCCCAAGGTTTTGGTGAGGGTGTTGGCTTGCAAGCCGGTGATCAGGGCGGAGATGTAGGCCACCACGGCGACGCCGGCCGCCACGCCCACCATGATCAAGAGGGTTTGCATCCTGCCTTCCAGCAAGAAGCGCGTGGCCAAGCGCCATTCAAACCCGAGGCCCAGCCAGCGTGGGGTCATGGCTTCAGCGGCCCGTCGCTTCGGACATCGCGCCACCCGCGTCAGGGGCTTTGCCGGTGGGGGCGGTCAGGCCCTGGCGCAGTGAAACCGTGCTCGGGCGCACCCTTGAGCCCAGTGCCGGCGCGGCCCCCAGGACCACGGCCTCACCCGCGGTCAAGCCCCCCAGTATCTCGACCGCGTCCAGTGTGCGCAAGCCCAGTTGCACAGGCTGTGCCACCAAGCGCCCGTCGCGCGCCACCCACACGGTGGGCGCGGCGCCAGCGGCGTTGCGCAGGGCGCTGCTGGGTAGCACTTGGGCGCTGTCACGGCGCGCTGTTTCTACCTCAATCGACAAGGTCATGTCGTCGCGCAAATAGTCGGGTGCTGGCCCCGTCAAACCCAGTTTGAGTTCAATGGCGCCGCGTTGCGCATCGATGGCCGGGGCGATGGACTGCACGCTGGCGCTCATGCGCCGGTTGGCAAACGCATCGGCCACGACGGTGGCCGGTTGACCCACAGCGAGTTGGTCTAAAAAACGCTCGTCCACAGGGGCCTTCAGTTGGATCGGGCCTTGCAGGGCCAAGCTCAACAGGGCCTTTCCAGGCTGGACGATTTGGCCGGGCTCGACCTGGCGCACCAGGATTTGGGCGGCGGCGGGTGCGCGCAGCTGAGATTGCGCCAGGTGGGCGACGGCGGCGGCGGTGGCCGCCTGGGCCACGGACAGCTGGGCTTGGGCTTGTTGGATGTCGGTGCCCTTGTCTTGGTTGGCTTGCGCTTGCGCCAGCGCGTTGGCGTGCTGGGCTTGGGCGACCTCCATGACACGCTGCGCTTCGGTCAGGCGTGAGCCACTCACAAAGCCTTTTTCGATCAAGGCCTGTGTGCGTTGCAGCTCGGTTTGTGCGGCCTGTAGGGTGGCTTGTGCTTGGGCTTGTGTCGCGAGGATGCTGCGTCGCCCCGTACTGCGCAATCCGGCCAGCCGCGCCTGGGCTTGTTGCTCCGCAGCCTGGGCTTGCGCCAACGCGGCCTGGGCCTCAGGGGTTTCAAGTTCGATCAGAACCTGGCCCGCTTGGACCGGCTCACCCTCGCGCACGTTCACGCGGGCCACTCGGCCGGTGAGGGTGCTGCCAATGTCCACTCGGGACACCGCACTCACCCGCCCTGAGAACTGCAGTGTGCGAATCAAAGGGGCTTGCCGTACGGTGACCGTGCTCACGGCCGTGCCGCGCCACTGCCAGCCCGCCACGGCCACCAAGAGCAGGCCAGACAGTCCCGCGGTGATCCACAGGGTGCGATGTTTCATCGGCCCATTGTCGCTTGAGTTGGGCCCATCTCATGCCGGCACAAATTGCGCCGGCATTGCGCCCAGTACCCCGTCGCAGTGAATTTGAAAGGTTGAATTGTTGCGGTGCCCATAGTGAAGTGCACAGGCTGCTGGATTCCCGCCTGCGCGCATAAGCGTTAACCTATATGAACCCCATTTTTCGATGCTGTTTGGTGCGCGCGCGAGGCGGTTCGGCCAACTGGCGGCGGATTGCGGCCCAGTTTTTGATCGCTTCGCAAAGG
>JANMGB010000096.1:0-19158 GCA_031374415.1 Burkholderiales bacterium | reverse complement strand
CCTTTGCGAAGCGATCAAAAACTGGGCCGCAATCCGCCGCCAGTTGGCCGAACCGCCTCGCGCGCGCACCAAACAGCATCGAAAAATGGGGTTCATATAGGTTAACGCTTATGCGCGCAGGCGGGAATCCAGCAGCCTGTGTACTTCGCCACAGCCTCTCAACAATTCAACCTTTCAAATCCACTGAGATAGGGTACCAGACCGTGTAAGAACTTTTCTCCGGGTGTGACCAATGGACGTTGTCGGTGTAATCTGCTGACGGCATTTTTTTCATAACCTTCTGGAGAACACTTCATGAACCAACGTTTTATTCTTTCTTCTGCTCTGGCTTCTGTGTTGGCATTGGGCTTGGTGGGTACCGCAGCGGCTCAAGACAAAGCGAAAGAAAAATGTTTCGGCATTGCCAAAGCGGGCCAAAACGACTGCGCCAATCTTAGCGGCTCACACTCTTGCGCGGGGCAAGCCAAGGCCGACAACGATGTGGGCGAGTGGAAGTACGTGGCCAAAGGCACCTGCGCTGGGATGAGCGGCCTGACTGCCGACGAAGCCAAGAAGAAGATGGGTGGCAAGTGATCCATTGAGCTTCAGTCTACGAGGCAATTGATGTTCACTGGCGCACGCTCCCATCCTGCATTTTGTGGAGGAATCGGCTTGCGTCAGCCTCACTACGTGGAGTTCATGAGCCAGCGTCCTGCGCTGGCGTTTGTGGAAGTTCACTCAGAAAATTTCTTCGGGGAGGGCGGTGCCGCGCTGGCACTGCTGCAGGAGGTGCGACACGCTTACCCTGTGAGTCTCCACGGGGTCGGCCTGTCACTGGGCTCAGCGGTGGGCCTGGATCCCTGGCACCTCGATCAACTCGCGAAGTTGGTTCAACGCATTGACCCCGTGCGTGTGTCCGACCATGCCTGTTTTGCTCGCGTGCCGCTTCAGGACGGGCCCGCTGTCCATGGCAACGACCTGTTACCCATCGCTTTTACGCCAGCCTCTCTCGAGATCATGGTGCGTCAGGTGGCTCAGGTCCAAGATCGTTTGCGTCGGCCTATTGCGGTTGAAAACCTGTCGGCTTACTTGGCCTGGGCAGACGATGCTTTGTCTGAGCCCGATTTTTTGAACGAGTTGGCTCGGCGCAGCGGTTGCCATCTGCTGGTGGATGTCAACAATCTGGTGGTCAATGCTTTGAATGCGCGCCAAGATCCGGTGCGCGCCGCCCGCGACTGGATCGACCAAATTCACCCCGCGCACGTGGCTGAAGTTCACCTGGCTGGATACAACGACCTGGGTGACATCGTCATTGACGACCATGGCCGTCGGGTTCATGAGTCGGTGTGGTCTGCTTACTCCCATGCGGTTCAGCGCTGGGGCGCCGTGCCCACGCTCATCGAGTGGGACACCGACCTGCCCGCCCTGGATGTTTTGTTGGATGAGGTTCGCCGCGCCCAAGAGGTCAGCGCTAAGGTTGAGGTCGCTGCATGATTCGTGCTGCGCTTGACCGCGAACTGGAGCGTCAGCAGCGGCTGCTGCAGTCCATTCAGTCGCCGGGCAGTGGCTTGCTGCAGGATTGGGTGCGACCGCATCTGGGTGCAATCGGCGAGCCGGCCCCAGCCACTGCCAAGCGCGGTTTGGCGGCGTATGTGGCCCATGCAGGGGCCACGGCAGAGCGCGCATTGGCCGCCTCTTTCCCCACCGTGCAGGCTTTGGTGGGCGACGAGACCTTCGCCCTCATGGCGCGGGCCCTGTGGCGCCAACATCCGCCTTCAAGGGGTGATCTGGGCTGGTTCGGTGAGGCTTTGCCAGTCTTCATTGCCGGCGACGAGCAGTTGGCCGATGTCCCCTACCTCTGTGATGTGGCGCGGCTTGATTGGGCCATCTCCCGGGCCGACTCGGCCCTTGATGTCGAGGCTGACTTAAGCAGTTTTCATGCCTTAAGCGATACCGATCCCCAGGCCTTGGGGGCCGTATTGTCCGCTGGGGCTGCCTTGATCGATTCGAAGTGGCCCATCGTTACCCTGTGGCGTGCTCACCAAGTGGTTGCAGCAGCGGATGGAGATGCCTTTGGTCTGGCCAAGCAAGCTTTGCAAGACCAGGTGGCCGAGACCGCCTGGGTGTGGCGTTCAGGTTGGAAGGCCCAGGTGCAGACCGTGCCCGCTGCCCAGATGCGGTTTTTACAAGCATTGTTAGAGCGTGCCTCACTCAGTCAAGCCTTGAGTGAGGCCGGTGATGGTTTTGACTTCGCGCCTTGCTTGCAGCAAGGCATCCAAGAGGGTTGGTGGGCGGCAGTTACTCTGCGCTGACCTTGGTGTAGTTTTTTTTGGAAATGATTGCCTGATGAGTATTCTGTCCACTTTGTTCAAGCTCTGGTTTGAGTTGGTCAAGCTGAGCACCGATTTGCAACCCTTGGCACAGCTGGCGGCCAGATGCGTTGTGGCGGAGGCTTTTTTTGCCGCTGGGCGAACCAAGCTTGCCGATTGGGAGACTACCCTGTTGCTATTTGAAAATGAATACCAGGTTCCTTTGTTGCCACCGGAGTTGGCGGCTTATGCAGCCACTGCGGGCGAACTTGTTTTGCCCGTGTTGTTGGTGTTCGGTCTGGGCGGGCGGTTTGCGGCTGGAGGCCTCAGTGTGATCAACGTCGTGGCTGTGCTCAGTTTGAGCGAGATCGCCCCAGCGGCTTTGCAGCAGCATGTTTTTTGGGGCAGTCTGTTGGCCTTGGTGGTCTTATGGGGGCCTGGGCCTTTGTCCTTGGATCGTTTCATCACGCCGCGCCTGCGGCGCTGGCTCGGCATGGCCCCTGAAACCGCCGCTACCAGGATCAATTGATGGCCTGACCGCAATGGGCGCAAAAGCGCGCCTGAGCGGCAGCTTTGTGTCCGCAAGCTGAACAAAATGATGCGCCCGCGCCTGTGGCATGCGTGGCTGCCTCAAGCAAGGCGGCTGGCGCTGTGCGGGCCAAGGCTGCCGTGGCATCCGGCGTGCCAGCCAACAGGGCCTGTTCACCTTGCTGCAACGCTTGGAGGCGGGTCTGGTCTTCTGGGCTGCCGGCGGCTACCAGCACGCTTTGCCCCTTGGCAAATGACATGAGTCCCTGACTCAAACGTTGCGAATCTTGATCGCTGGAAAACATGGCGGTGATTTGCCGTGGCCCGTCCTTGCCAAACACCACGGACTCAATGCGGGCGCGCCACACGCGCAGCGTCATCGCTTCTGTACGCACCACGTCGTTTTGCGTGTTCATGCGGCTGGTGAGCTCATTGCCCGTTCCAATGCGCGAGGTTTGATAGTTGCCCATGACCTCGACCCAGGTGAGCACCGATTCGAAATCAAAGCGGCCCCACAAGCGGCTGGCTTCGTTGAAACAAAACCCCGCCACCAAGGACAAGATCAGCGACAGCCCCATCAGCGAAAATCGGTTGTGCTCCCACCCCGCCAGGGGGTCAAATTGATGCACAAAAAACAGCGCGAACCCCGCAGCGGTGGCCAGCAGGACTGTGGCGTACAGGTCCAGGAGCACCAAAGCCCGGTGGTGCTTGCTGCCCAGGGCGGACACAAAGCTGGGTGCCACCGTGCCGCTCAAGGGCATCGGTTGCGACTCTTCAAACAGCTCGCCAGCGAAGCTACCGCTCGGGGTGCCGGCAGGCGTCAGGGGTTCGGCGCGGGCGTAGCGGCGGTTGGGGATGCGTTCTGTCCATTCGTTTTGCAAAATGCGGTCCAGCTCATCAATCAGCATGGCGGGTGGGGCACTCATTGACAGGCGCTGTTGGTCCACACTGGTGTGGGTGCTCGGTGTGTGCCGGGCGAGTTGGCCCAACACCGCCATGATGCCCAGGGCACAGGCCACCAAGGCCGTTGCCAGCATCACAAAGGTTTGCACATTCAGTGAAAACGCCGCGCCTAACTTGGGCAAGAAGGGCACTGCCAAGCCGATGGCCACGGGCGCCAAAATGGCGCTGGCGATCAGGCCCACCAGCGACATCAGGCTCAGTGGTGCACGCGTGTTCGACAGCAACGGCCGCAACAGTGCGATGGCCCCAAATGCAAAGTAGAGCACCCCGATCCAGCTGCGTGTTTCTGCGGTACCGAACACCCACCACGAAAACAAAAAACTGATGCCCGTCACCAAAAACGCGGCAAGGTTGAACACATGGCGCTTGGCCAGGAGCTGGAGCATTTCTGGGGCGGTGATCAAATGCGGCACCGCGTGGTAAAGCACGCCCTGAATGGCCCCCTCAGGCTCACCGAAGGTGAGGGCGCCTTGGCGCAGATACTCTTTCAGCTTCAGCGCTTCGGGTGAGCCGCCGTTGGCCCCAGGGGGGAGGTCGGGCGCCAAAGAATGGGGCCGCTTGCGACCGAAGAAAAACCGCAGCCGCCGGGCGGCCGTGGCTGCACAGGTGAGTCCGGCGATCAAAATCAATACGCCCGCCGCCAGGGGCGCTATGGCCAGACTGAAGCTCTGCGTTTGCAGCGCCTGCCTGGCCCACCACAAACTGCTCACACCAGCAGCCATCAATAGGGCCGCACACAGCCACAACATCCGGTTTTGCAAACGGTAGGGATTGGGCAGCTCGAGGCGCTGCGATTCTGAGCTGTAGTCGTAGGACATGAGAGGTCTCCAGGGGCGCAAGAGTGTAGAGCCTGGCCGTTTTCAGCGCCCGGTGCGTGGGCTGGGGAGCCGATTGAGAGCCGACCGGCAAAGATGCCACGCAATGACCGCTCATTTCCAGCCCTCAGCACAGCCCCGCTGGTTTGAGAATTTAGTCTCGGTTTTGGGGGGTGTGGTGATGTGTTCCGCCATAACGTGCTCAAGTTGACCGGGCTTTGTTCGATAGAGACAGAAGGCCGGTCATACGGCGTGCCGTTTGTGTCGGTCAGCGTGTCTGCCTGTAAGGATCATGACGCATGAGAGAGATTCAGACTTTGCCGTTCATGGATGTGGATGACCTCCGGGTGGGTGTCTTCGTGCATCTGGATTTGGGCTGGATGTCTCACCCGTTTCCCAAGTCATGCTTTCGCATCAGTGCACCAGAGCAAATCACGACCTTGCGCGGGCTGGGTCTGAAACGGGTGCGTTGGAGCCCCCAAGACAGTGACCCTGATGTGGGCGGCTCGCCGCTGTTAAAAGGCGTTGTTCCAGGCCGCGTGAACCCCCCCGAGCCTGCGCCCAGCCCCGTGTCCCCACTGAGTGCAACGCCAGCGATCCCCGACGCCCGGGCTACCTTGCTCGCGCAGTTGGCTGCGCAAAAAGAAGGCCTGCAAGCCTGCGAGCGTCAGTATGCCCAGTCCACTTCGGCTTGCCGAAAGCTCACTGAGCTGTCTACCCGTGATCCGCTGGGCGCCGCCGAGCAAGCCCGCGCGCTCAGTGATGAGCTTATCGCTCAGATGGTGGACAAGGAGGAGCTGTGCATTCGACTGCTGACCGAAGCTGCGGGTGACAAAGCCTCGGCCCATGCAGTGAATGTCACCCTTTTGTCCTTGCTGTTGGGGCGTGCCCTGGGCTGGGAGGCCGCCGACATGAGCGAAATGGGGATCGGGGCGCTGTTGCACGACATCGGCAAGCTGGATGTCCCTGAGCGACTGCGCCACACTGAGAGTCATTTGAGCCCCACTGAACAACGCGCCTTTGAAGACCATGTCTCGTATGGGGTGGCCCGTGCACGCAAGATGGGCTTGTCATCGACGGCCACGCTGGTGGTGGCTCAACACCATGAGATGGGCGATGGCACGGGGTTTCCTGTGCACATGACCAACGAGCGCGTGAACATGGCCGCGCGGGTGGTGGCCTTGGTCAATCGCTACGACAACCTGTGCAATCCCCACGTCATTTCGCGTGCCGTCACGCCGCATGAGGCGGTGGCGCAAATTTATGCTCAGCAACAGCATAAGTTTGATGCGGTGATCTTGGCGACCTTCATCAAAATGATGGGGGTGTACCCGGCGGGCTCGATCGTGCAGCTCAATGATGGCCGGTTTGCCATGGTGGTCGGGGTCAATTCAGCCCGACCCTTGAGACCGCGCCTGCAGGTGCATGACACTCAAGTGCCGCGTCATGAGGCCTTGACCTTGGACTTGGCGGATCATCCGCAGCTCAGCATCCGGCGCAGTTGCAAGCCGCTTTCGCTTCCGTCTGACGCGATGGTTTACTTGTCGCCTCGTCAGCGCGTGGCGTACTTTTTTGAGCCGGTTCGCTCACAAACCGACGAGACGAGCATCGCATGAGTGGCCGCCACCCCCCTATATCCTTGGAGGCCCCGTCTCTGGTGAGCTCGCTGATCGAGGGCTTGCTGGATGCCGTGTGGCTGGTGAATGCGCAGAATTTACGCGTGGTGGCCGCCAATGCCGCCGCAGGGGCATTGTTTCAAGTCGACCCTCTGGAGTTGACGGGCCGCCACGCCCAAGAATTGTGCGCCTCTCCAGAAGATATGGCGTTTTGGCAAGAAGTGGGTGAAGCGTATCTCGGGACCGACCCCGATGCCGTGCAAGTCCCGACCATCGAGTCTGAGACGCTGATCCGTCGCTTTGACGGCGTCACCTTGCCGGTGCTGCGACGCGTGCGCCATCTCAATTTGGGCCCGGGGCAGAGTTATTTTCTAGTCGCCTTGCATGATCGCAGTGAGCAGCAACGCATTGAAAAGGAGCTTGAAGAACGACTGTCCGAGTTGGCCGCCACCCTCGACTCCACCGCCGATGGGATTTTGGTGACCGACTTGGGGGGGCGCATCCGTAACGTCAATCAGCAGTTTGCCGTGCTGTGGTCCGTGCCTCAAGAGTTGCTGCTGCGACGTGATGACAAAGCTCTGCTGGCGTGGATGCGAAACTGCACGCTCGACCCCGAAACCTATGACCGTGAGTTGGCCCGCGTTGACGATGCCACGCGGTTTCAAGCCACCGACACCATCACGCTGCGAAGCGGTCGTGTTTTGGAGCGTGAAACCCTGCCCCAGCGCAGCGGTGGGCGATCGATTGGGCGGGTATTTTCGTTCAGGGACGTCACCGAGAGTGTCGAGTCTCGCCGGCGCATTGATGCCCTGTCCAGCACCGACGCGCTGACCGGATTGCCCAACCGCGGCGTGCTCGATGAGCGTGCCGCAGCGGCGCTTTCCAGGGCCCAACGTGACAACGCACCGTTTGCACTGATGGTGGTGGATCTGGACCACTTCAAGCATATCAACGACACGCTGGGCCATGGCTTTGGCGACCGCGTGCTGGTTGAAGTCGCCGAGCGGCTCAAAAGCTGTTTGCGCCAACTCGATACCGTGGCCCGATTGGGTGGAGATGAGTTCATCATGTTGATTCATCAAGTCGACACCCAAGCGGCGGAGGCGACTGGGCAGCGCGTTTTGCAGGCCATGGCCAAGCCCTTTCAGTTGGCCGGCATTACTTTCACTGTCACTTGCAGCATCGGCGTGGCTGTGGGGCCCGACGATGGCGTGAGTTTGGAAGACCTCTTGCGCCGTGCCAGCATGGCCATGCAATCGGTCAAAAAGCTGGGTCGTGCAGGGGTGCGCTTACACCAAGCCAGCCCGGCAGCCAGCGCCGTGCAAACGCGCGTGCACAACAGTTTGCGGCTGGACCACGCCATGCGCCAAGCGTTGGTCGACAAACGCTTCAAATTGCACTATCAGCCTCAGGTTGATGTGTGCACCGGCCGCGTGTTGGGCGCCGAAGCATTGCTGCGTTGGCATGATCCCGAGCTCGGGCATGTGTCGCCTGCCGACTTCATTCCTGTGGCTGAAGAAAGCGGATTCATCGTGGCGCTGGGCGATTGGGTCTTGCACCAAGCCGTTCAGCAGGCAGCACAGTGGCACAACGACGGCCGCCCGCTGATCGTGTCGGTTAACGTCTCGGCGGTTCAGTTTCATCAGGCTGGGTTTGTCGAAGGGGTGGCAGCAGCCTTGCATCAAGCGCAACTGCCTCCAGAGTGGCTCGAGCTGGAACTGACAGAGTCCATCCTCATTCAACATGCCCAAGATGCGCTGGAGCGCTTGAAGTCCCTGTCGCGTCTGGGCGTGAAGCTGGCCATCGATGACTTTGGTACGGGTTACTCCAGTCTGAGCTACCTCAAGCGCTTGCCGATCAGCCGCCTCAAAATTGACCGGAGCTTTCTGCGCGGTCTGCCCGCAGACGCCAGCGACGTGGGCATCGTCAATGCCGTTATCAGCCTGGGCAGGGCGCTGGACATCGGCGTTGTGGCGGAGGGCGTTGAAACTGAACTCCAGCGGCAGTTTTTGCAAGAAGCGGGCTGTGAGCAATACCAAGGCTTCTTGTTTGCGCCGGCCCTGGACGTGCCTGCGTTCACGGCGCGTTTGGATTCTCAAGGGGCGAACGTGATTGGCCCACACATGCCAGTGGCCATCTTGTCTGCGGCACTGCCTGCCGCGTCACCCGCAGCGCCTCATTGACAACTGTGCACGCCGGTCTCACCGTATCAGGGAGGGCCACAGCGAGCGACAATGGCGCCATGGTCTACAAATTCAAATCCCCCGTCGCCGCCGACCTCATCATGCTCGGATCTCACGGCGATCAGTTTCTGCAGTTGATTGGCAAAGTGCCTTCATCCCAGGGTATCGTTGAGGCCGCCCGGTTGCCTGAGGCCATTGAAGCGGTGCGTGCCGCGATGGCCTTGGACGACGCCCGTCGCGCCGCCCAAGCTGCCGACAACGAAGACACCCGCAACCCAGAGACTTCACCTGACCGATCCGCAGACGATGCTGTCACGCTGCGCCAGCGCATGAGCCCCATGGTTCTCATGATGAGCACCGCGCTGGCTGAGGACGAAGACATTGTCTGGGGCGTTTGAATCCGCCGTCGTACACAACATCCCTATGTCTGATCGCAGCACCCGCATCGTCGCCATTCGCCACGGTGAAACCGCCTGGAACGTCGAAGGTCGCATCCAAGGCCACCATGATGTACCTTTCAATGAGCTTGGTCGCTGGCAAGCCGAGCGCTTGGCCCAAGCCCTGATGCCAGATCGCCTCGACCTCATCTACAGCAGCGATTTACGCCGCGCCGCGGAGACGGCGGAAGCGGTGGCGAGGCGCTGCAGTGTTTCTGTGGTGCACGACGTCGGTTTACGTGAGCGTGACTTTGGTCATTTTCAAGGACAGACCTTCCAAGAGGTTGAGCTTACGTTCCCCAAAGAGGCTGATTGCTGGCGCCGGCGCGACCCCGACTATGCTCCGGGTGGCGGCGAGTCGCTCAACGTCTTCTCAGCCCGCTGCGTGGCTGTGGCGCAGCGCCTTGCAGAGGCTCATCCGGGACAAACCATCGCTCTCGTCGCCCATGGCGGGGTGATGGATTGCCTCTACCGTGCGGCCACACACCAAAGCATTCAGGCCCCGCGCTCGTGGACCCTTGGCAATGCCAGCATCAACCGCCTGCTCTACACCGGCGCAGCTTTCAGCTTGGTGGGCTGGGGTGACACTCGGCATCTGGACGAAGGCGCTCGCGACGACACTGGCTTGGGCGATACACCTGTTGCGGGTCACGACCGGGTCGGGCCCTTGGTTTGAATCTCAAATGGTCGTGCGGTAAACCCCGCAAGCGATCAGGCGCTGGCTGTCGATGGGGATCAGGTACGTGGTTTTGGGCTCAACTTGGCCCTTGGCGGGGTTGATGACTTCATAGTCAATCCAGCCGCCATTTTCCTCATCGATCTTTTGCCAAGCCTTGCGCAGCAAGCTTTTCCCATCCAGTCCAGGAACCTCGAACACGGTTTTTCGCACACGGTCGGGCAGGGTGCCGAAGGTGTGGTAAATGCCCCCGCGGTCAAAACCCACGATGTAGAGATCGCGGTCGATGAAGGGGCTGCTAGGGTTGTGAAAGTCGGTGTTGGCCTGTTCAAGGCCGACTTTTTTGATCAGTGCGGCGGCTTTTTCGGCCAAGGCACGGGCTTCTTCGGGACTGCCCTGGCGTAGTCGGATTTTTTTGACTGAGGCGCTGAGATGATCGGCCTGTTGGCGCAGCTGCTCGGTTCGCTCGCCTGTTGCGACCACCTGCTGGGCATTGTCTTGCGTCATTTGATTGAGCGTGCCGATGTCTGACACCACCGCTTGCAAGGCCACACTTTGCTGTGTGCTGGAAGACGACACGGTTTGCACTTGGCGCGCAACGTCTTGAATCCCGTCGACCAAGGACCTGAGCATCTGTCCGGCTGCAGAGATGCGTGTGACGGAGGTGGTGACTTGCTCGGTTGAGGCCCCAATCAGGGACTGAATTTCGCGTGCTGCGACTTGAGTGCGCGTGGCGAGTTGACGAACTTCGGCTGCCACGACGGCAAACCCACGACCCGCTTCACCTGCGCGCGCGGCTTCGACAGCCGCGTTCAAAGACAGCAAATTGGTTTGAAAGGCGATGCTGTTGATGGTGCCAATGATGTCATTCATTCGGCTGGAGGTGCTTTGCAAGGCGTCCATGGTGACGACGGTGCCGTGCATCCCCTGGCCTGTGGTTTGCGCGTCCTTGAGCAAGGTCTCACTCAGGTTACTGGCTGCTTGGGCGGCCTGTGCGTTGTGCGCAACCGTTTGGCTGACGGCATTCAGGCTGGCGCTCGTGTGCTCCAGACTGGCGGTTTGCGAAGCAGTGCGCTGGGCCAGGGTTTGATTGGTGCTGACCAGGTTGCGCCCGGTTTCACCCACCATCGTGGCACTGGCACGGATGTGGGCCACCATGCCAGAGATCCCCGTCAACATGCCCTCCAAGGCCCGGCCCACATCGGCCAGCTCGTCGTGGCCTTGCACCTGAACCACCACACCCAGATTGCCCTCGGCGGCGCTTTGAATGCGCGCGCGCAGATTACCCAGGGCGCTCATTTGCTGGCGCGTGAAGGCCCACAACAGGTAACCACCCAGCAACAGCGCCAGGACGCTGCCCCCCAAGGGCCATTTGGAATTGTTCAATGAACTGATGCGGGCCTGTGCGGCCTCGCTCAGCGCCTGATGGACTTGGGTCTGGAGTTCATGTAAGGCTTGGGTGGCAGCCAATAGATCGGTCGCGCTGTCTGATGGCTTGTCATTCCATACGGCCTCTAGCCGGGGCTTGGCGGCCTGCCATGGGCTCTTGAGGTCGGCGTGGGCGGGCAAGGCATTGTTCAGTTCGTTGATCGCGCTTTGCCACCGAGTGCGCAGAGCCTCGCGATCGGTGGCCGCTGAAGCCTGTTTTTGGGCGAGCGTGATGTCGGCCAATTGCACCAGCGTAGCGGCGCTGCGCAGCCCGAGTTGCTCGTGCCCGGTGGCCTGCATGGCTCGCCGGTTGTCGAGCGCGGTGGACACCACCCAAGCCAGGAAGGGCACCATGACCACGGCGCCGATCAAGGCCATTTTGGCTGGCATGTGGAGACGCTGCATCAGCCAGACGCCCCGACCCGCGGGCGGCTGATCGACAAGTTGGGTCATGTTGCCACCGATCAAATTGAGCAATGCTGCGAAGTATCGCCCGCACAGGTGGCGGGAGCTACCTGAAAAGCCGGGTTCAGGCCAGCCAATTCTGGTCACTGCCTCACGCACAATGGCGGCATGAAATCCGATCATCCTCCCTTAGAAACCGCTGCCAAGACGGACTCCAACACCTTGCTCCTCGTCGACGGCTCCAGCTATCTTTATCGTGCCTTCCATGCTTTGCCCGACCTGCGCAGCCCGGACGGTTGCCCCACGGGGGCCATTCACGGCATGGTGGCCATGATGAAACGCCTGCGTGAGCAGGTGCAGGCCGACCATGCCGCTTGTGTGTTCGATGCCAAGGGGCCCACTTTCCGTGACACCTGGTACCCAGAGTACAAAGCCAACCGCAGCCCCATGCCCGACGACTTGGTGCGTCAGATCGAGCCCATCCATGAGGTGGTCAAGCTCTTGGGGTGGCCGGTGTTGATGGTGCCTGGCATTGAGGCCGATGACGCCATCGGCACCTTGGCCCGCGTGGCGGTGGCCGCAAACCATCGGGTGGTGATTTCCACTGGCGACAAAGACCTGGCCCAGCTCGTGAACCCCCACGTCACGCTCATCAACACCATGAGCAATGAAACCCTCGATGTTCCCGGCGTGCTGGCCAAGTTTGGCGTTCCCCCTGAGCGCATCATCGACTACCTGACCTTGATGGGCGACACGGTGGACAACGTCCCCGGTGTTGAGAAGTGCGGGCCCAAGACCGCGGCCAAATGGATCAATGAATACGGCTCTCTGGACGGCGTGATGGCCGCAGCGCCGGGCATCAAAGGTGTGGTGGGTGACAAGCTGCGCCAGGCGCTGGACTGGCTGCCCCAGGGCCGTCGCCTCATCACGGTGGATCTGAACTGTGACCTCAGTGCGCATATTGCGGGCTGGCCCGTTATTGACGCCTTGGCCTTCCAGGTACCTGATGAGGCGGGGTTGTTGGCGTTTTACACGCGCTTCAATTTTCGTACCTGGCAGCGCGAGCTGAAGGCCAGCGTGGGGCGTGGGCAGACCCGTGACTTGTTCGGTGATGCGGATGCCGTCACCACCCCAACGGCTGCGCCGGTGCCCGCCATCCCAGCCCCGCTGACGCACCTGCGCTACGACACCGTGCTGACTTCGCAGGCGCTTGCCGAGTGGGTGGCCAAGGTGCGCGCGGCGCCCTTGACCTCACTCGACACCGAGACCGATTCTCTCGACCCCATGCGGGCCCGTTTGATCGGCTTGTCCTTGAGTGTGGAGCCTGGCGAGGCGGCCTACATTCCGCTGGCCCACGACTATCCGGGGGCCCCCGCGCAGTTGCCGGTGGGTGAGGTGTTGGCGGCACTGCGCCCTTGGCTGGAAGATCCGCTGGCCGTGAAGGTCGGACAAAACTTCAAGTACGACCTGCACGTACTGCAAAACGCTGGCGTTCAGGTGGCGGGTTATGCGCACGACACCTTGCTGCAAAGCTACGTCCTGGAGGCCCACAAGCCCCATGGCCTCCAAAACTTGGCCGAGCGTCATCTGGGCCGCCAAGGTCTGAGCTATGAAGATATTTGCGGTAAAGGCGCCCAGCAAATCTCGTTCAGCCAGGTTGATTTGGAGCGCGCTGCGCACTATGCCTGTGAAGACGCCGACATGACGCTGCACTTGCACCAGACCTTGCTGCCGCGCTTGCAGGCCGAGGAGGGTCTGAACTTTATCTATGCGCAGCTCGAAGTGCCGGTGGCCTGCGTGTTGCAACGCATGGAGCGTTGCGGGGTGTTGATCGACCCTGCGCTACTGGTTGCGCAAAGTCGCGAGCTGGGCGAGCGCCTGGTGATCCTGGAGTGCGAAGCCCATGAGCTCGCGGGTCAGCCCTTCAACCTCGGCTCACCTAAACAAATCGGTGAGATCTTGTTCCAGCAGCAAAAGCTTCCGGTCGTCAAAAAGACCGCCGGTGGTGCGCCCAGCACCGACGAAGAAGTGCTTGAAAAGCTCGCGCTTGACTACCCGCTTCCGGCCAAAATTTTGGCCCATCGCAGCTTGTCCAAGCTCAAGAGCACCTACACCGACAAGCTGCCCCTCATGATCAACCCCCAGACCGGTCGCGTGCACACTCACTATGACCAAGCCGTGGCGGTCACGGGGCGCTTGTCCAGCAACGACCCCAACTTGCAAAACATCCCCATCCGCACACCCGAAGGTCGCCGGGTGCGTGAGGCTTTCATTGCGCCTCCTGGGCATGTGCTGATGAGTGCCGATTACTCCCAAATTGAGCTGCGCATCATGGCCCACATCAGTGGCGACGCCAGTCTGCTCAAGGCTTTCGCGCAAGGCCTGGATGTGCACCGCGCCACCGCCTCCGAGATCTTCGGCATGGCGCCTGAAGCTGTCAGCAGTGAGCAACGACGCTATGCCAAGGTCATCAATTTTGGGCTGATCTACGGCATGAGTGCGTTTGGTTTGGCAGCCAACCTGGGCATTGAGCGCAGCGCGGCCCGCAACTACATCGACCGCTACTTTGAACGTTACCCGGGTGTCAAAAACTACATGGAGAACACCCGCGCGCAAGCCAAGGCCCAGGGTTATGTCGAGACCGTGTTTGGCCGCCGCTTGTGGCTGCCCGAGATCAACAGCCCCAACGGCCCCCGCCGCGCGGGGGCTGAGCGGGCGGCCATCAATGCCCCCATGCAGGGCACGGCTGCCGACCTCATCAAAATGGCCATGCTCAAGGTGCAGGCCTGCCTGGACGCCGAGCAACGCGCCACCCGCATGGTCATGCAGGTGCATGATGAGCTGGTGCTCGAAGTGCCGCAGGCCGAGCTGGCCTGGGCGCGGATTGAAATCCCCCGTTTGATGGCCTCGGTGGCTGAGCTCAAAGTGCCTCTGTTGGCCGAAGTGGGCGTGGGCCCGCACTGGGAGGCTGCTCATTGAGCAAACGGCACGCTTGCCGCGCTCTTGGCATACTGCACCCCTGACCCGTCATCTGTCCGTGCTGATTTCTCCATGATTTTTTTGCTGTCACCTGCGAAATCACTCGATTTCGAAACCCCACCTACGGTGCCCGCTGTGGCCGACCCCGGCTTTGCGCATCAATCGGCCGCCCTAATTCGCCTGCTCAAAAAGCAGTCGGTGGATGACATTGCCCAGCTCATGACCCTGTCGCCTGCGCTGGCCGAGCTCAATGTCAAGCGTTACCGTGCCTGGCAGCCGCAATTCACTCCGTCCAACAGCAAGCCTGCCTTGCTGGCCTTCAATGGTGATGTCTATGAGGGCTTGGATGCCACCACCTTGCCGGCCGATGACCTGGCCTGGGCGCATGAGCATGTCGCCATTCTCAGCGGCCTGTACGGCGTCCTGCGCCCCCTTGATCGAATGCAACCCTACCGCCTTGAGATGGGTTGCGCACTGCCCAATCCAAAGGGCCATACCCTGTACGCCTTTTGGGGCGACACCCTGGCCGAACATCTCAACGCTCGACTGTCTTGCGAGTCCGCTCCACTGCTGGTCAACCTCGCCTCGCAAGAGTATTTCAAGGCCGTCTCTCGCAAGGCCTTGAAGGTGCCGGTGCTTGAATGTGCGTTTGAAGACTTCAAGCCCAGCGGCTACAAAATCATCAGCTTTTTTGCCAAACGTGCGCGTGGCTTGATGGCCCGTTACGCCATCCAAAACCGCATCACACAGCCTGAGGCCTTGCAAAAATTTGACAGCGAAGGCTATGCTTTCGCCCCAGAGGTGTCGGATAACAAGCGCTGGGTGTTTCGGCGCCGCCTCGCTTTGTGACCCTGAGAATATGAGAAAACCCACCATGCTTCAAACCGTCACCCCCGAACTGGCCCAGTGGTTGGCCGCACAACGCCAAGCGGGCCACGGCGACGACGCCATCCTGAGCGCCATGACGCAAAGCGGCTGGACTGAAGTCAGCGCCCGTGCAGCCCTGGCCAAGCCCTTGGTCATCTTGAAGGCGCCCCAGCCCACTGGCGGCACCTTCACAGCAGGGCTGCCGGAGCCCGCGATCAGCGAAGGCGCCACCACCCTGAACGCGGGTGATCGTGAGGTTCAGGTACTGACGGTGATGAAACTGCCGCGCGTGGTGGTGTTTGGCGGCCTGCTCAGTGCCGAAGAATGCGCCCAGCTGCGTGCGCTGGCAGCCACCCGCCTGGCCCGCTCCGAGACCGTGCAAGTCGAAACCGGCACCAGCGAAGTCAATGAAGCGCGCACCAGCGAAGGCATGTTCTTTGGTCGCGGTGAAAACGAGCTCGCCCAACGCATCGAGGCCCGTATCGCCGCGTTGCTGCATTGGCCCATTGAGAACGGTGAGGGCTTGCAAATCTTGCACTACAGCCCGGGGGCCGAGTACAAACCCCACTTTGACTACTTCGATCCCGAGCACTCCGGTACCGCCAGCATCCTCAAGCGCGGCGGTCAGCGCGTCGGCTCCTTGGTGATCTACCTCAACACGCCCACACGCGGGGGTGGCACCACTTTTCCGGATGTGGGCCTGGAGGTTCAGCCGGTTCAGGGCAATGCCGTGTTCTTCAGCTACGACCGCCCAGACCCCGCCACCCGCACACTGCACGGCGGAGCCCCCGTGTTAGAGGGTGAGAAGTGGGTCGCCACCAAGTGGTTGCGGCAGGGACGTTTCGATTGAGTGCACCCAGGCGGTCCGATCCTGTCTGGCTGTTCGACCTCGACGACACGTTGCACGACGCCGGTCACTCGGCTCTTCCGCACATCAACGCGGCCATGACCGCCTACATCCAGCAGTTGCTGCAACTGTCCGAGCCCGAGGCGGGTGCTTTGCGCACCCACTACTGGCAGCGCTACGGCGCCACCCTGTTGGGCTTGATCAAGCACCACGGTGTCCAAGCCGCCCACTTCCTCGAGGCCACCCATCAGCTGCCCGGTCTGGAGCAGCGCTTGCGTCTGAACGGCCCCGACCGCGCCGCCTTGGCGCGGCTGCCGGGGCGTAAATACATCGTCACCAACGCGCCGCGTGGCTACGCCTTGAGAGTGTTGAGCGCACTGCGCCTGCTGCGCTTGTTTGACGGTGTGATTTGCATTGAAGACCTGTGCATGTTCGGCCAAATGCGACCCAAGCCGGATGCCCGCATGTTTCGCAGCCTCGTGGCCAGGCTGCGCACCACGCCAGCGCGTTGTGTGCTGGTGGAAGACACCCTGGGCCATCAACGTCAGGCCCGCCGGGTCGGTTTGCGCACTGCTTGGATGCAGCGTTATCTGCGGCGACGCCCGCCTTCCCCTCACAAGCTCGCGGTTCCTGTGGAAAACACACGCAAAGTCAGTAGTCACCCCTGCGGCCGGCCCCTGTATGTGTGTGCCAGAATCAAACGACTTAGCAGTTTGAGAGTCTTTTGTGGCCTACACGATGATCCCCACCCCCAGCCCCCTTCTTTCTACCCCTGTCAGTCTTGACCTGGCCCAGCGGCTGTCAGACGGTGGCGCCGCGGTTGCGCCAGAAGAGGCGCCCATGGCGCGCAAGCGCCCCAAGCCTGGCGAGCGGCGGGTTCAGATTCTGCAGACCTTGGCCACCATGTTGGAGCAGCCCGGTGCTGACCGCGTCACCACCGCCGCGTTGGCCGCCAAGTTGGGCGTCAGTGAGGCGGCGCTGTACCGCCACTTTGCCAGCAAGGCCCAAATGTTCGAGGGCCTGATTGAGTTCATAGAGCAAAGCGTGTTTTCCCTGGCCAACCAAATTCAAGAGCGTGAGCCCGATGGTGCCTCGCAGGCCCGGCAAATGGTCGCCATGCTCATGCAATTTTCCGAGCGCAACCCCGGCATGACCCGCGTGATGGTGGGCGATGCCCTGGTGTTCGAAAACGAGCGCCTGCTCAACCGCATGAACCAATTTTTTGACCGCCTTGAGTCTCAACTGCGCCAAGCCTTGCGCGGCGCTGCTGACGAAGCCGGCTCTGTCACACCGACGGTCGATGCCAACGTGCACGCTGCGGTGCTGACCGCCTTTGCAGTGGGGCGTCTGCAGCGCTTTGCACGCTCCGGCTTCAAGCGAAGCCCCACGGAGCATCTCGACATCGCCCTGCAGCGCCTGTGCGCCTGAGGCCGGGGGCTACTTGACACACATCACTCTGAATCGCTTCCCCCTGACGCTCCCCTGACTCGGCAGCCCTTACACTGCCGCTCTCTGAGCTCAGTCACCCGTCGTCATGGTCATGGATGAAACGCTGCGTGCCGCACTCGCCGCCCTGCTACAACGTGCTGAGGGCGTTTTGGAGCGCTTGGAACACGTGCTGCCCCAAACGCTGACGGCGCCCGACTGGACGGCCTCCATCGCCTATCGCTACCGTCGCCAAGGCGCCGCCCGCCAA
The DNA here is from genome assembly GCA_031374415.1 of Burkholderiales bacterium. Classification (GTDB taxonomy): domain Bacteria; phylum Pseudomonadota; class Gammaproteobacteria; order Burkholderiales; family Burkholderiaceae_C; genus CANHBY01. The sequence goes on along the minus strand of JANMGB010000096.1, from coordinate 1,430 downwards.
CTCACGCCCGTGCGTCACATTTCCGCATTGCGCCTGGATCAACTCCTGGAGATCGGCCCGCAAAAAGATCGCTTGTGGGCCAACACTGCGCAGTTCGTGGGCGGCAAGCCGGCCAACAACGTCTTGCTCTCAGGAGCGCGAGGCACGGGCAAAAGCTCGCTCATCAAAGCCTGCCTGAACGAGTTTGCTCCGCAAGGCTTGCGCCTGATCGAAGTCGACAAAACCGATCTCGTCGATTTGCCGGACATCGTTGATCTCATCAATGAGCGGCCCGAACGCTTCATTGTTTTCTGTGATGACCTCAGCTTTGAAGAAGGCGAGGCCGGCTACAAAGCGCTCAAGTCCACGCTCGACGGCTCGATCAATGCGTCCAGCGACAAGCTGCTGATCTACGCCACCAGCAACCGTCGCCATCTGCTGCCCGAGCACATGAGCGACAACCTCAGCTACCGGCCGAGCGACGATGGCGAGATACACCCCGGTGAAGGTGTCGAAGAAAAAATCTCGCTCAGCGAGCGATTTGGCTTGTGGATCAGTTTTTACCCCTTCAGCCAAGACGAGTACTTGGCCATAGTGGCCCAGTGGTTGCGCCACTATGGCGTCAGCGCGGCTCATATTGAGGCCGCGCGGCCGCAGGCACTCGTCTGGGCGCTGGAGCGGGGGTCGCGCTCTGGGCGGGTGGCGTTCCAGTTTGCCAAAGACTTCAGTGCCAAAGACCCTGATGCCCGAGGCCCGACATGAGTGCTACCGAGCGCGTGCCGGTGGACGTGGCGGTCGGGATCCTGATCGATCAAGAAGGCCGATTTTTGCTGACCTCCCGCCCTCAAGGCAAGGTGTATGAGGGCTACTGGGAGTTTCCTGGCGGCAAGCTCGAAGCCGGTGAAACGGTGGTTCAAGCGCTGCGGCGCGAGCTGCACGAAGAGCTCGGTATCACCATCGGCGACACCACCGTCTGGCGTGTCGACCTCATGGACTACCCTCATGCCCGGGTGCGTCTGCACTTTTGCAAGGTATGGGCTTGGCAAGGCGAGCTCCAAATGTGCGAACAACAGCACATGAGCTGGCAGACCTTGCCGGTCGATGTGGCGCCTGTGCTGCCAGGCACGCTTCCTGTTCTCAACTGGCTGGCCCAAGAGCGTGAGCACACCGGCCCGACCTGCGTCGTTAAACTCAGGCCTAGGGCGTGTTAACCAATACCTGGCCCCTGCGCTGGCGCTGCAAAGGGCCCAGGGGTAGGCCAGTCCGCAGCCCGGGGTGGGCCCCCGGGCAAGGGCTGCAACGCCCCGCTGGGCCCTTTGCAGCGCCAGCCCTCCGGGTGGGTGGCAGAATGGGCGCACTCCACGTTGCAAATGCTCGACGTGGGCACCACCACGTCTGCGCTTTGCGCCTCGATTGCGCCCATTCTGCCGCCCACGCAGGGGCCAGGTATT
>JANMGB010000090.1:0-1025 GCA_031374415.1 Burkholderiales bacterium | reverse complement strand
CACAGCCCAAGCCGCCGCCTTGACCACTGCGCAAGTCGCCGGCCTGGAAACAGCCGATCTGGCCGCGATGAGCACCGCCGCCATCCGCAACCTCACCACCGATGGCATCAATGCCCTCACCACCGCGGAGATCGTGGCGCTCACCAGCGTTCAAATGGGCGCCCTGAGCTCCGCTCAAGTCGTGGCCCTGAACACCGCCCAGATCGCCGCTTTGGAGACAACCGACCTGCGCGCCTTGAACACGGCCGGTGTCCAAGGCTGGAGCACGGACCAAATCGCTGCGCTCGACACGGCGCAGATGGCTGCCCTGAGCACCGCTCAAGTCGTGGCCCTGAGCACCACGCAAATCACCTCGCTCACCACTGAAGATCTCAATGCCCTGGGCACCGCGCAGTTTGCCGCGCTGAGCTCGGCACAAGCTGCGGCACTCACCACCGCCCAGATGGCAGCCTTGGAAACGGCCGATGTCCGGGCCTTGTCCACCAACGCCATCCGCAACCTGAGCACCGATCAAATCGCCGCGCTGGGCTCCGATCAGATGGGTGCGATGAACTCCGCCCAGGTCATCGCCATCACCACCGCTCAGCTCGCCGCACTCGGCACCGGCAGCCTCAACGCCCTGGGAACAGCGCAGTTCGCTGCACTGTCCTCGGCTCAGGCGGCTGCCTTAACCACTGCGCAAGTGGCCGCGCTGGACACGGTTGATTTGGTCGCACTGAGCACCGCCGCCATCCGCAACCTCACCACCGACGGCATCAATGCCCTCACCACCGCGGAGATCGTGGCCCTCACCAGCGTTCAGATGGGCGCACTCAGCTCCGCCCAGGTCGTGTCCCTGACCACCACGCAGATCGCCGCCTTGGAGACAGCCGACCTGCGCGCCCTGAACACGGCCGGTGTCCAAGGCTGGAGCACCGCCCAAATCGCCGCGCTCGACACGGCTCAGATGGCCGCGCTGAGCACCGCTCAGGTGGTGGCTCTGAGCACCACGCAAGTCGCCTCGCTGGGCACCGAAGACCTCAATG
>JANMGB010000264.1:0-1139 GCA_031374415.1 Burkholderiales bacterium | reverse complement strand
AAATCCTGGTAAGAATGTCGCTCAGAAAGCGGGCTTGAACCGCGAGATATTGGACACAGCCCCCGCGCTGTTTACCTCCCTGCTTCGCTGCAAAGTGCTGGAAACTGGCGGCGAATGGGTGCAAGTGCCGACCCGAAAGCTCAAGCCCTCTCAGCGGTGCCCGAAGTGCTGGGCAGTGCAAAAGAAGACGCTATCGGATCGAGTGCACACATGCGCGCAATGCGGGCACACAGAGCCCCGAGACATCGCAGCAGCACGAGTTGTGTTGCGATGGGCCTTGGAGGCTGAAGACACAGGCCGGGAACCGCGCCTATACGGGGCTGCTCACGCTCCCCGTGAAACTCCATCCTTTGCGCAGCATAGGGTGGAGTAGTTCATGAGCCCGTGGTGCTCCGTGAGACTGGCGTCCGGCAGGCTGTAGATTCCGCGGCCGATGCGCTGGAGCTTGCCAGCCTGGTGCAGCTTGAGCAGAAGCTGGGACGACCACCCTCGTTCACGCACGTCATTCGCCCGAAGCACAGCCTGGCTTCGCGCCAGATGCAGGATCTGTTCAGAGTGGTTCATTGGGTAAGTTTAAAATTCACATTACTTATTTTCAAGTAATGCAATTTAAAAACAACAAACCACGGCCTTTGAGTCAAATGAAAGGCTGCTTGCAACACACTGTCGAATCAATTCCCTGTTAAAGGCTGGCTACCATATGGATCCGTATTTCATCCTTATGCAAGGCTCACAGGATCATGGACGCAGGTAAAGAACACTCAACCCCGGAAACACGGGCCGGTCGATACGTACGGCAGCCCACACTTCAGGGGTAGCTTTTCCAGAACCAACAGCATGGTGCCCGACTCCCCCCTCATTTTTTACCAGACCGCCGATGGCCAGAAGCGCCTGGAAGTCAAACTGGCACATGACTCTGTCTGGCTGAGACAAGAGCAGATGAGTGACCTGTTCGGACGGGATCGCTCGGTGATCAGCAAGCACCTGCGCAACATCTTTGTAAGCGTTCGGCGAACGACATCCTTGCGCCGAAGATGGAGGCGTGTTGAAGGTTGAAGGCGGATCTACGCGGCGGCGGTGGCAGGGGCGGCGGGGGCGGCGTTCGGCGGGGCGGTATCGACGGCCGGTCGCCAGTTGTG
>JANMGB010000067.1:0-14006 GCA_031374415.1 Burkholderiales bacterium | reverse complement strand
CCATGGTCGAAGCCCGACGGCAAGCGAGCCCATCTCGATGAGAAACCACCAACTGGAGAGCCGTGTGCGGGAGAACTGCACGCACGGTTCGGAGGGAGGGGAGGGTGAGAGCCCTTTCCTACCCCTATCAGCAGCCTGTGTGCTTCGCCATGGGCCCCGCAACAATTCAACCTTTCAAATTCACTGAGACAGGGTACCAGTGTCGCAAGCAAAACGGCGGCCGAAGCCGCCGTTTTGGATCAGTCGCAATCCTTACTGGACGATGCCATCAATCACGGCAGGCTTGGTGCTCGTCAAGGTCGGCACAGTGCCCAGTGCGGTCACTGGGTCCACTGTCAACGAGCTGGCCTGGGGCAAGATCAACGAGGTCGGGAGAGCCACTGCGGCCTTGCAAGCGGCCTCCGAGGCCCCCGTGAGTTGCGACAAGCGCAACTCACGCTCCAGGAACTTCACGTAGTAGCTGGTGCTTGCCTCTTTCACTTCTGCGCCATCCAACATGTCAAAGGCGGGCACATAGCGTGTGTTCGGGCCACACTGAACGGGCGCATTGGTGTCCGGGTTAACGCAGTTGCCCGGAATGCCTTGCAACTCACCAAAGCCACTGAACTGAAGTTGCACGGTATTGCCCAGATAGCGCTCGGCGTTGACACCCCTGGCGCGGATGTTGTTGGCCGCGACATCAAACGACAGGGATTTCGGCGGGTCGATCGTCACCCCAGTGGCGCCAAAGTATTGGTTCCACTGGTTAGGCCCCGTCTCCCATTGGTAGGACACGCTCGCCATATCGGCCATGCCAGGACAAAGGTGGGTGCCCGAGGGATTCGGTGCGCCACCCGAATTACAGCTGACAGACGCCAGCTCGGACGGTGCAATCAAAGAGCCACTGGTGATGCCACCGCCAAACATGCCCAAGCTCGACGCTGAAATCGCTGACCCGTCGACATCCCCACCGCCGTCGCTCAAAATGCCGCTGCTGTAGGTGTAAGAGGTTGCCGAGCCGGCCACCACAGGCGCCCATGATTGCGTTAAGAAGGGTGACGTTGGGCTGCCCCCAAAGGACGCCGTCAAGGCAGCACCTGACTTGGGGCAACTTCCCAAACACACCAGCGAGCTCGGGGCATCGCTGGCGCCAGGCACCACCACGGAGCGAGTGCGATAAGCCAGCACATTGGCACCCGCAAAATCAGTGGCCGCAGCCACGCGGATCGCCCCGTTACCCCCCCCTGACGGGAAGAAAATCGGCAACATGTTCACCCCTGCCGTGCGGAAGTCGCCGGCGGCCAACTGAATCGGCGGCGTGATGGCCTGGGGCTGGCACCCCCCACTGGAACATGCTTGCCGGCCCGTGGCCAGCAAGCGCGTGCCGTCCCACTGCAGTTCGTAGTTGTTGCCCTGGGTCAGCTGACTGCCCCCCGAACCCACGGTGGTCTGAGCAAAGTACATCATCGGTACGTTCTTGAACTCATCCAACGTCGCGGCCTGGCGGGTGAGCTTCCAAAGCTTGCCGGGCCTTTTCAGCACGGTCAACGCCACGTCATCACCGCCCACGCGTCGGGTCAGCGTGCCTGACGTACCCAAGCTGCTCAAAACCGTCTCGGGCAGCCACAAACCCCAGAAACTCCAAAAACCGTAGTAGGTGTTGGCGTTCAACACATACTTGACTGGGAAGCCAGGGTTGGTGCTGTCCAAGCGGGAGCCATCGGCGTTGTATGTGCCATAACGCCAGGTTGAATAATCGGCAGCATCCTTCGAGCGCGAAAAACAGCCCTCGACCGGGACCGTGGCGTTATCCGTACGCCGAAAATACGAGCGGTCATAGGCAAAACGGTAGCCATACGGCGACCCCCCGTCCGAGCCCGTCATTTGCCCTGAGCCCGCGTCGTTTCCACTGGACTGCAGCACCAACTTGGTTTCGCCTCCCCCTCCACCCGACTCGTCTTCATAGAAGCTCATGCCATTGGCGTCTGAACGCAGCATGCCTTTCATCATGCAAGGGCCCGTCAAGGCCGTTGCAGGCACGCCGCAATAGTGAATGCTGAACAAACCATTAGGGTGGGCGTCTGACTTGCCCGCGGTGGCCACGCTATAAACATGAATCACCATTTTTTGACCGTCATCCCCCTCATCCGTGATCCAAGCTTTCATGATCAAGGGCGCGGTCGTCGTCGCCTGGGTCGACTCGACCACGGCATTCATGAAGCTGGTGGCGTTCGATTGCCCTGCGCTGGTATTGTTTGATTTGCCGCTGTCACCACGGCCCGAACATTTTTTTTGATCCACCAAAGCCAAGTAGGCCCCCTTGTTCACCATGGCATCCGAGCGCATCGCGCCCATGATGCACATGATCATGTTGACCGTGTTGATGCGGTCACCCACGCGGTCTTGCACCCAGGTGCTCTGTGCGTCAGTCACATACGCGCCCGACGTGGGCACGGCGGCCCAGGCACAGGGGGTCCATGCCGCACAGGCGGCCAAAGCGATCAGATTTTTCTTCATGTGGGCACCCCTGCTCAATTGGCGGTAACGACTTGCACGGACAACGGCAACACGATGTCCGACTGCGTGACCGCCGTTGTGCTGGTCTCCGTCGTGGTCGTCGTCGTGGTCGTCGCTGCGGTGCTCGATCCGCCACAAGCACCCAAGCTGACCAATGCCAACGCTGCGACCATCACGCCGCAACCTCTCACCATCTGATCAAAATGTGAACGCATGAAATGGCCTCCTTAGCCCTGTATGACAAAGGGATTTCGGCCGACCAGCCCATGAACTGAAACGTGTTTGCGTGACCAAATCAGCACTTCCGCGCCATAGGGCATGGCCGAAAAACCGATGCGTCCTCATAGCACCCCGGTCTGCCGCCCAGTCTTCGGTTGCCAACACCGCAACTGGGCCATGATCGCCTTGCGCGGCTGAGCGTGGATTGGGCCTGAACTTCCACCCAGATCCGGGGCTCCAAGACTGCGCCACAGTCATATACTGTGATGACTGGAAAAAATTTTTCATTTTGACCAAGAACACCGCAGCCCTACTGGCTGCAACAGGAAGCACACGATGGGTCGCACACTTAAAATCACTGGCTGGGTCGTTTTGGGCGCAGTTGCGGGGGCCTTGGCCACCATGCAAATCCAAGCCGTGGCAGGCCGCACCAGCGCGCAACCGCCCCTTGAAGAGCTGCAACAGCTGGCCGCCGTCTTCGGCATTGTCAAATCCGACTATGTCGAGGAAGTCGACGAGAAAAAGCTCATCACCGATGCCATCTCTGGCATGGTGTCTGGCCTGGACCCCCACAGCCAGTATTTCGACAAGAAAAGTTTTCGCGAATTCCGTGAAGGCACCACGGGCAAGTTCGTGGGTGTCGGCATCGAAATCGGCATGGACGACGGGCTGGTCAAAGTGGTCTCCCCCATCGAAGGCTCACCCGCCTTCCGGGCCGGCCTCAAATCAGGCGACCTCATCACCAAAATCGATGACACCTTCGTCAAGGGCCTGACCATGGACCAAGCCGTCAAGCGCATGCGCGGCGAGCCCAACACCAAAGTCATGCTCTCGGTATTTCGCAAGTCGGAAAACCGCAGCTTCCCCGTCACCATCACCCGCGAAGAAATCCGCCAGCAAAGCGTGCGCGGCAAAGTGATTGAGCCCGGCTACGCCTGGTTGCGCGTGAGCCAATTCCAAGACCGCACCGTCGAGGACTTCGCTCGCAAACTTGACGAAATCTACAAACAAGAGCCCCAACTCAAAGGCCTGGTGCTCGACCTGCGCAACGACCCCGGCGGCCTGCTGGAGGCCTCCGTGGCCATCTCAGCCGCCTTCTTACCCAAGAACGTGACGGTGGTATCCACCAAAGGCCAGATCCAAGGCGCCAACGAAGAATTCAAAGCCGCACCCGAGTACTACGTGCGCCGCGGTGCTCAGAACAACGACCCTCTGCGCCGCCTGCCTGATGCCATCAAAAACGTCCCCATGGTCGTCTTGGTCAACGAGGGCTCAGCGTCGGCCAGCGAAATCGTTGCCGGTGCGCTGCAAGACCACCAACGCGCCACGATCATGGGCGCACAGACTTTCGGCAAAGGCTCGGTGCAAACCGTGCGCCAACTCACGCCCGACACCGGCCTCAAAATCACCACGGCACGCTACTACACCCCCAAAGGCCGCTCCATCCAAGCCACCGGCATCGTACCCGACGTGATGCTTGATGAAACCGCTGAGGGCAACCTCTTTGCCGCTTTGCGCCTGCGCGAAGCCGATCTGCAAAAACACATCAGCAGCGGCCAGGGCGAGGAGAAAAAAGACGAGGCCCGTGAAAAAGCCCGCGAAGAAGCCCGCAAACGCCTTGAAGAAGAGGCCGCCAAGTCCAACAACAACCTCAAGCCGCCCCCTGAGCTCGGCAGCGCTGAGGACTTCCAACTCGGCCAAGCCCTCAACCGCTTGAAAGGCAAAACCGTGGTCGCCAGCAAAACCATGACCGAGCGCAAGCCCGAATCCGAGACCAACTGAGCCCCGGCTCCTCGTTTTGTTGAACGACGATCAGCTGCTGCGCTACTCCCGCCACATCCTGCTACCCGAGCTCGGCGTCGAGGCCCAAACCCGCTGGATGTCCGCCCATGTGCTCATGATCGGAGCGGGCGGCCTGGGCTGCGCAGTGGGCTTGTACTTGGGGGCCGCGGGCATTGGCACCTTGACAGTCATCGACCACGACACGGTCGACCTGACCAACCTCCAACGTCAAATCGCCCACACCACGGACCAAGTGGGGCGCCCCAAGGTTCATTCACTTGCGCAAGCGATCCACGCCCTCAACCCCGATGTCCAGGTACGAACGATCACCCACCGCGCACAACCGGGCCAGCTGGACGACCCTGTTCGCCAAGCGGATGTGGTGATCGACTGCAGCGACAACTTTGCCACCCGACAGGCCATCAACGCAGCCTGTGTGCGCTGGGCCAAGCCCCTGGTGTCCGGCGCGGCCGTCGGCTGGGACGGGCAATTGTCTGTCCACCTGCCACAAACGCCCGATGCGGCTGACGATCTCAGTCGACCCTGCTACGCCTGCATATTCCCGCCCCACTCCGAAGTGCCCGAAGTCGCCTGCGCGACCATGGGCGTTCTAGCGCCCTTGGTGGGCATCATCGGCAGCATGCAGGCCGCCGAGACCCTCAAGCTGCTCACGCCCACCGGCACCCCGGTGGCCGGCCGCCTGCTCATGCTCAACGCGCGCACCATGGAGTGGACCTCCCTGCGCATCCACCGCGACCCCGCATGCAGCGTCTGCGCCACGTAAACCCATTCTGCAGCACACGACTTCAACGCGCGTCAACTGCGGGAAACGCCCTCATTTCCCCATCACATCCTGGCATCAAAGCAACGCCTCAGGCGCGGTGCTCAGGGCTATCCGAGGTAAGCTGCAATGCCCAATTTCAAAAGATCCGACTGCTCGGACGTGCCCATGGACAAGCACACACCACTGACCGCTCGCAACTTCCCCACGGCTGAAGAAGACGCCGCCAACGCCCACCCTCCCTCGCTCTACACCGGCCCAGAAAGTGCCTACCGGCTGGCCTTCACCGACAACGACTTCTTACTGCGCGAAGAGCTGCGCCCCGTGCGCATGCAACTTGAGCTGCTCAAGCCCGAGCTCATTCAACAAGAGCAAGGCATTCGCTCGACCATCGTCATCTTTGGCAGCGCACGCATCCTGGCCCCTGAAGCCGCGGCCGCTGCACTGCAACTGGCCCAAGGCACCCAAGACAGCCAGGCCATCCGCAAAGCCCAGACCCAAGTCGAGATGTCACGCTACTACGACGAAGCCCGGCAGTTCGCCGCCACCGTCACCAGCCGCACAAGCCGCATGGACACCCCGGTGCACGTCGTCACGGGCGGTGGACCCGGCATCATGGAAGCCGGCAACCGAGGCGCCTATGAAGTGGGTGGACGCAGCATCGGCCTCAACATCGTGCTGCCCCACGAACAAGAGCCCAACCCCTTCATCACCCCTGAGTTGTGCTTCCAGTTTCACTACTTTGCCCTGCGCAAAATGCACTTCCTGATGCGCAGCATTGCACTGGTGTGCTTCCCCGGCGGCTTTGGCACCCTCGACGAGCTGTTCGAAACCCTCACCCTCATCCAGACCGGCAAATGCCGACGCCGCCCTATTCTTCTGTTCGGACGAGAGTTCTGGACTCGCGTGATCAACTTCGATGCCCTCATTGAGACGGGCATGATCGCCGCCGACGACATCCACCTTTTCCGCTTTGTCGAAACCGCGGAAGAAGCCTGGGGCATCCTCGAAGCTCAGTACGGTTTCGACTTCGGCGAAACCGAAGCTGGCGAATTCGCAACCGACATCTGAGCGCAGGCATGCGCGGGGTCAGCGCACAGCAGACCCCGCCCTGGCCAATTTTCGCTCTCGACGCTCCAAGTCCGACAGGCTCCTAGAACGACGCCCCAGCACCGCCAAGGCTGCCAAACACAGCAGCCACAAGGTCGGATCCACACGCGAGCCTTGCGCAGACACGAGCGAACACCCGCCCGCGCCCACATTGCTGGGGCCTGTAGACACCGCACCCGCGACCGACTCGCCCCCCGAGACGTTCGCCAGCAAGGCCACCTGGGTTGCACTGCTCATGTTCGTGGTCAACATCAGACTCTCATTGACCGCGGCCAAGGATGTGGCGCGATAAGTCACCTCCAAGGCACAAGACGCGCCGGGCGCCAACAAAAGCGGCACACCCACACAACCCGGCTGCTTCGACAATGCCGCCGAAAACACCGCATTGGTGGCTGAAATCCCACTCACCGCCAACGACACACTGCCCGTGTTCGTGACCGTCCAAGGCAAGACTGCAGTCTTGCCCACGTCCGTCGCCGGGAACGACAACGACGACACCGACCCGGCCGCCGCATTCTGTGCCATGGCCACCCCGCGGCCATTCAACGCCACGACCGCTGGCGCCACCCCAGGCGAGCTGAGCACCAACTGCGCGGCACGCAGGCCCACGGCACTGGGCGCCATCGCCACCGTGACCGTGCAACTGCCCGCCGCTGCAACCGTCGGGGTAGACAAACACGTGCCCCCCAACACAAACTCACCTTGCTCTGCGCCCAACACCTGAACTGCGCGGACCGTGGCCGCGCTGGTGCTGGTATTGTTCAACGTGAACGTCTTCTCCAGCGAAGCGCTGCCCACGACGGTGTCGGCAAAGGCACCATCTGGCGCAGTCGCCCAGTCCAACACAGACCCAGGCGAGATCCCCTGCCCATTCAAGCCCACCTGTTGAGTAGAGCCTGGGGCGCTGGATGTCAAAGTCAACACCCCTGACAACGCCACCGCAGAACTCGGCGCATAGGACAAGCTCACGTTGCATGACGCACCCGCGGCCACGCTGGCCCCGCAGGTGTTCGTTTGAGACAACCCAGCCCCTGTCACCCCAAGGCTCGACACGGTCAACGGCGCACCGCCGACATTGCTCAGACGTACCACCCGGGTGACCGGCGCGCCACCCACAGGCGCGCTGGCGAAATCCACCCCGCTGGGTGACCAAAGCACCGCAGGCGCAGCCACGACCCCGCGCCCCATCACGGGCACCGTCACCGTACCGACCACCCCGTTGGACGTCAAACTCACGTGGGCCACCTTCGCGCCCACGCTGCCTGGGCGAGAAGCCACCTGCACCGTGCAACTGGTCCCAGGCGCGATGGCCACGTTCACGGCACAACTGCCACCGCCCAACACAAAACTACTGACATCCGGCCCCCCCAACGCCAAACCCGACAAGGTCAAAGCCGCAGCCCCACTGTTGGTCAAGGTCATCGTCTGCGCGGTGCTAGACGTCGACACCGCCTGCGCAGCAAACGTCAACGCCTCCGTATTCAAAGACAAGACGGGTGAAGCGGCCGCCGTCGCCAGACCGGCCAAGCTCACCAAGGCCGGCGAACCCACCCCGTTGTGCGACAACGCCAACGAAGCACTGCGCGCGCCCACCGTGACAGGCAAGAAGACGACATTCACCGTGCACGACGCCCCAGGGGCCAAACTCACGCCACAGTTTCCGCCAGACCGAAGAAAATCGGCTGCATTGGCCCCGCGAAAAGACACGTCAGACAAACTCAGCGGCCCCACCCCTTGATTGCTCAAGGTCACCGACCGCACAGCGCTCGTCGTGCCCACCATCTGGCTGAAACTCAGTGCCGAAGTAGACACCACCAAAGCCGGCCCAGTCGACACCGCCACCCCTGACAACGCCACCGAGGAGATCAATTCAGCGCCGCCACCGCCACCGTCATGCGTCAACGTCAAACTGCCGGACAAGGCCCCAGCCGCACCCGGCGCAAAACCCACATGCACAGTGCAAGAGGCAGATGGCGCCAACGCAGCATTCGGAGCGCAGGTGCCCCCCTTGGTGAGAAAATTGGACGAGCTCACCGCCAGCGCGCGCAAAGTCAGCGCCCCATTGCCACTGTTAGACAAGGTCACCACCTGAAACGCACTGCCGGAGCCGACCGCCTGGGCTGCAAAGGACAACTTGGCAGGCCAGACCTGGCCCACGGGCGACGCCGTGCCACTGCCTGACAACGCCACCACAGTCGACGGGCTCGCCATGGCATCGTGATTGAACGTCAAGGTTCCGGCCGGGCTGTTACCCGCCTGCGTTGGCGTGAAGGTCACATTGGCGGTACAACTTCCCGCCGCGGGGATCACCAAATTCGCCACACAGCTTCCGCCCGTGATGGTGTACACACTGGGCGACACCGCCAAACTCGACAAACGAACCGCGCTCCCGGCAACCGACAAGGTCACGGTAGCCGAATTGGTCGAGCCCACCTCGGTGGCCGGAAAACTCACCGGCGTGGGAGCCGCGCTGGCACTCGACGTGAGGCCGCTCAAACTCGGGTTAGACAAATACGCATTCATGTCCGAAATGGTCTGAGCAGACAGGCGCGGCTCCAAAAAACCCATGCCGCCGACGTTGTTCAACAACGCATTGTTCAGGCGCGTCGCCCCTGTCGGCCCCGCCCCCAGGTTGACCTTCTGAATACCCAGCGTGGCGTCGCCACCCAAGTGGCAGGTCACACAATCAACGCGGTAAGCCGCTTTGCCTCGAACCGCATCCCCCACCGGCCACGACGTCGGGGCGGGGCGCACCGCATGTGCTGCAGGCAGCAAAGCAAACAAGGCCACGCCACCGAGAGTCCAAGGCAACATCTTCAGAAACTGCAACTTCATAAAGTACTCCGTCTACCTGTTCAAGACCCATCAAACCCGCTGACCCAGTGCTGAGCCAACAACATGTACACCGCATTGAAAGCGCTGTGCCACAACATGCAACGCCGCACAGCCACCCGCGCTCCGTGGGCTCGTCCCTGCTGATACACCCACCCCAAAAACAAGGCCGGCACGACCACCCACGGTGCCAACATCCACGAGCGGAGCAAGCCATGCGCCACCCCAAAAACCAGTGCTGTCACCCCATTGGCGGCCAGCGAATTCATGCGCCGACGCAGCAAAGTCTCCTGCAAACCCCAGCGAAAAATCAACTCTTCACACACAGGGGCTGCCACACACGCCACGGCCCATGGCCACGGCAACACCAGCATGGCCGCCGCAGCCAACACCAGCAGCGCCACATCAACGACGGGAGCTCCTGCAATGCGGCAACGAAATACAAAGCAACTCATCGCGCCATTGTGAAGCCCCCCCCGAGTGAGGGGAATGCTTCATTTGTTACGAGGCGTTTGCAAACGCCAGTAAATCACGCACTTGCGAGAAAAGCGCCCCGCGTGACTCAAGAAACCCTGGCCCCGGACGACAACACGAACAGAGCATCGACCGCGAGGCTCCCATGACGCCCCCGACTCCACCCGCCACCCCTCGCCCCGTCCAAGCGCCACTGCGCGACCTGTCCGCATGGACACGTCACTTTCAAGACGCGGAGATCCCCATCCAAGCCGAGACAGCCGCCGCGCTCGAGGCCATGCGGATCAACGAAGACGACATCGACGCCAACATGCTGGGCGACCTGATTGCGGGCGACCCCCTGATGAGCCTCAAGCTGATGGCACACGTCTCCCGCCATCGCTCAAGCCGCATCGTGACCGACCCTGAAACCGTCACAGCAGCCCTGGTCATGATGGGCATTGGCCCCTTCTTTCGACACTTCGGGCCCCAACCCAATGTCGAAGACTGGCTCAGCCACTCGCCCCAAGCGCTGGCCGGCCTGCAAGGCGTGATGCGGCGCGCCTACCGTGCGGCCAACCTGGCCTTAGGCTTTGCGGTCCACCGCATGGACCACGATGCCGCTGTCATCTACCAAGCTGCACTGCTCCATGATTTTGCCGAGATGCTCTTATGGTGCCATGCGCCGGCGCTGGCACTCCAAATTCAAGCCGCTCAAGATGCCGACACGACACTGCGATCCAACGTCATCCAACGCCAAGTCCTGCACATCGAGCTGGCTGAACTCCAACAATCCTTGATGAAAGTCTGGCGCCTACCCGAACTGCTCATTCGCATTTCAGACGACAGCCATGCTGAGCAATCCAATGTGCGCAACGTGGTACTCGCCATACGCCTGGCCCGGCACACGGCACACGGGTGGGACAACGCAGCGGTTCCCGACGACATTGCCGACATCGCACGCTTACTCAACCTCTCCGGCCCCGCTGCGCTCCAACTGGTCCTCGACATCGAGCCGCAATAAGCCAAAAGCCATTAGGGCCTGTTCGGAAAGTCCTCGCCACCCTTGCCAATCAGACGCAAGTCTGTTGAACTCCCAACAGACTCATGATCCTGGACAAGGAGAACAACGTGGACTTCATTCCCTGGGACAACCCCATGGGCACCGATGGATTTGAATTCATCGAATACGCTGCCCCCGACCCACTAGCCCTCGGCACCCTGTTTGAAACTCTGGGCTTCCAAGCCATCGCGAGACACCGCACCAAGCAAGTCAGCTTGTACCGGCAAGGCGACATCAACTTCATCATCAACGCCGAGCCTCGCTCATTCGCCCAACGTTTTGCCAAACTCCATGGCCCCAGCGTCTGCGCCATGGCCTTTCGAGTCCGCAACGCCAAACAAGCCTATGAACGCGCACTCGATCTCGGCGCTTGGGGTCTGGGTGCACAAGCCGGCCCCATGGAACTCAACATCCCGGCGATCAAAGGCATTGGCGACTCATTGATCTACTTTGTCGACCGTTGGCGCGGGAAAGACAATGCGCCCTTGGGCACGATTGGCAACATCAGCATCTACGACGTCGATTTCGAGCCCCTACCCACGCCCCGCCATCCCATACCCGGACACGGCCTCACCCAGATCGACCACCTCACCCACAACGTTCACAGGGGCCGAATGAAAGAATGGGCCGAGTTTTACGAGCGCCTCTTCAACTTCAAAGAAGTACGCTACTTTGACATCGAAGGCCAACTCACCGGGCTCAAAAGCAAAGCCATGACCAGCCCCTGCGGAAAAATCCGCATCCCCATCAACGAGAGTGCCGACGACAAAAGCCAAATTGCCGAGTACCTCGACCTCTACCGCGGCGAAGGCATCCAACACATTGCGCTGGGCACCCACAACATCTACACCACCGTACGCTCCATGCGAGCCCACAACATCACATTCCAAGACACGATCGACACCTACTACGAGCTCATCGACAAACGCCTGCCCGCCCATGGCGAGCCCCTGGAACAACTGGCACAACTGCGCATTCTGATTGACGGTCTGGCCCCCAGCCCGACGCAGCGAGAGCTCTTACTCCAGATATTCACCAAGACCCTGATCGGGCCGATCTTCTTCGAAATCATCCAGCGAAAGGGCGACCAAGGATTCGGCGAAGGCAACTTTCGAGCTCTTTTTGAGAGCATCGAACTCGATCAAATTCAACGAGGCGTGCTCACCGCCCCACCCCACTGAGATGGACTCCCACGACGGCATCAACCACGGCGCAGCCCCCGTCACTTACGGTCAAGGCGAGCGTCCCCCACGAGGCGACTACAGCCGAGCGCGTGCCGACTACACCTGCGAGCAACACTGGGAAGACATCCCCCCCGAAGCCCACGCGCTATACCAAAGACTGCACCAACGCCAATGCGGGCAACTTCCCGGCAGGGCCTGCGACGACTTTCTCGACGCCGTAACGCGACTGGGCCCGGCCGACAAAATCCCCCAATTTGAAGCGCTCTCCGAGCGGCTCCACCAGGCCACCCGATGGCAAATTGTTGCCGTCCCTGGACTGATCCCCGAAGAAGCCTTCTTCTCCTTACTGAGCCAACGAAAATTCCCCGTCACCCACTGGCTGCGAACTCCAGCCGAGTTTGACTATGTCGTTGAACCCGACGTCTTCCACGACCTGTTCGGTCACGTGCCCATGCTCTTCAACCCCTGGTTTGCGGACTACATGCAAGCGTATGGAGCGGGTGGCCTGAAGGCCAGCCAACTGGGTGCCTGCGAACTGCTCGCCAGACTGTACTGGTACACCGTCGAATTCGGGTTGATTCAAACACCCGCGGGATTACGCGCCTACGGTGCAGGAATACTATCGAGCACAGGCGAACTGCCTTACAGCCTGACAAACCCACAAGCACAGTACGCCGAATTTGACCTCCAGCGGGTGATGCGCACCCCCTATGTGATCGACGCCTACCAAAAAATCTACTTCGTGATTCAAAGCTTCCAATCTTTGATGGAAGACACCGAGGCTGACTTCTCACCGCTCTACAGCAACCTACGCCAGCTACCGACACTGCCCCTACCTTGAACCTTGAGACGGCTCCAGCAGATCCGGCAAATCGAACTTTGGGGCCCACGATGCGCTGCGCATCACTGTCGTTGACCAAACCGTCTTTCTCCAGGCGCGCATTCAGTCGTTCCTCAAACTGCGTCCCACTCAGGACCTCGATCAATTGGTCCTGAGCGGCCGCATGAGCCTCAGGCTCCAATCGCTTGAGGACCGATTGCCACGGCTGCCAGTCGGTCGACAAATCGATTTCATATTGACAACAACGCAGCTTTGCCACGCGCTATGTCTTCAAGCCTGTCGATACGGAACATACCGCGCGCCAGCTTAACGAGTTCTGGCAGCCGATGGTCGTAGTGACCACTGTCAACGTCAGTCGCCAAGCGCGCCTGCTTCATGGCGTTGAGCGACAGCGACACGCGATCCTCGCAGCTCGTGGTGGCCTCTTCACTGATCCGGAATGATTCTTTTCTCAGCTCGGGGTGAGCCGCCAAGTGAGACAGCCATTCGACAGTGGCTCGTTTGAATTCCGGGTTGCTTGCATTGACCGTCGCCCCGAAACGATCCATGAATCTGGAAAAATCAGACGCACCGCTGTCGCTTTGGAGTGGCTCAGTCAAAGCGGCAGTTCCACTCTGACGTGTAAAGGCTCAACGAAAAACATACTTGGATACTTGGAACAAAAAAGCAAAAACCCCCGACGTTTCCGACGGGGGTTTTTTAATAATAGCCTGACAACGTCCTACTTTCACACGGGAATCCGCACTATCATCGGCGCTAAGTCGTTTCACTGTCCTGTTCGGGATGGGAAGGAGTGGTTCCAACTTGCTATGATCATCAGGCTTAACTGGTATCTTCGTTGCATTGAATCAACGAGGAGAAATTGTAGAGTCGAATAACTCAAGTATCTATTTATCATTTAAGTCAATACATATTGACAAAATTATGGAGTCAAGCCTCACGAGCAATTAGTACTGGTTAGCTTAACGCATTACTGCGCTTCCACACCCAGCCTATCAACGTCCTGGTCTAGAACGACTCTTTAGAGGGCTTAGAGCCCTGGCAAGACTAATCTCGAGACGAGTTTCCCGCTTAGATGCTTTCAGCGGTTATCTCTTCCGCACTTAGCTACTCGGCAATGCCACTGGCGTGACAACCGATACACCAGAGGTGCGTCCACTCCGGTCCTCTCGTACTAGGAGCAGGCTCTCTCAATCTTGCAGCGCCCACGGAAGATAGGGACCAAACTGTCTCACGACGTTTTAA
>JANMGB010000065.1:0-21006 GCA_031374415.1 Burkholderiales bacterium | reverse complement strand
CTTTTCACCATGGTCGAAGCCCGACGGCAAGCGAGCCCATCTCGATGAGAAACCACCAACTGGAGAGCCGTGTGCGGGAGAACTGCACGCACGGTTCGGAGGGAGGGGAGGGTGAGAGCCCTTTCCTACCCCTATCAGGAGCGTGCCTCGGGAGCAACATCCTGGCGCACTGCATTCCTGCAAGCTCAGCTTGCCAAAGCGTCACGCGCCTCAGCGAGCGCCTGGCGCAGGCCTCCAACCTGAGCGTCCGCCACTTGTGCCGCCGCCTGGGCAGCCAGACCGCACCAGAGATAACTCGGTGGAGCAGGTCAGGCTCCTTGTGGACGCAGCGAGCGCTAAGAACTGCCTCCCCGTGCGTCAATCGACGGGCAACCGCTGGCGCAGCTTTCGGAGCACAAGGCGCACCATCAATCGTGTTCCTCGGGAACGAAAAAGATAGCGCTCGGCAGATATCGGCGAGCTGGGCGTGCCGGTGCTATCCCATCGACACCTTCTTCACGGTAGCGGTGCTCCATCATCTTCTCCCGCACCGGCCGTTCGAGGCACTGAGGGTTCGCACTTTGCGCAGGGCGACGGACCCACTGCCTCCTTGGTCTAAATCGACCGCTGATTGACACGCTTGGACAGTTCTTCCGCAGTCTCCTTGCGCTCACTGTAGCGGTCGACAAGGTACGGTGCCAGGTCGCGCGTGAGCAGCGTGAACTTGAACAGCTCCTCCATCAAGTCCACTACCCGGTCGTAGAAAGCTGAAGGCTTCATCCGGCCGTCTTCAGTGAACTCGTTAAAGGCCTTTGCCACCGAGGACTGATTCGGCATTGTCAGCATGCGCATCCAGCGGCCCAGCAAACGCAGCTGGTTCACCGCGTTGAACGACTGGCTGCCTCCGGATACCTCCATGACGGCGAGTGTCTTGCCTTGCGTCGGACGCACTGCACCCATGCTGAGGGGAATCCAGTCGATCTGCGCCTTCAATATCCCGGTCATGGCGCCGTGGCGCTCTGGCGAGCACCACACCATGCCCTCAGACCATGCCGCCAGACTGCGCAGCTCTTTGACCTTGGGGTGGCTTTCCGGCGCGCCGTCAGGCAGGGGCAGACCCGTGGGATCGAAGATCTTCACCTCGCCGCCCATCGCTTGGAGCAGACGGGCGGCCTCGAACGTCAGTAAGCGGCTGTACGACCGCTCGCGCAACGACCCGTAAAGCATCAGGAACCGCGGCGGATGTTGGAAGGGCGATCGAGAGGTCAGCCGTTCCTGGGTGGGAATCTCAAACAGGTCGGTTCGCAGAGCTGGAAAGGTCAGTTCGTTATCGAGCACGGCGCACTCCGTCGTCCGTGACGCCCTCACCATCTTCTTTCGTGAACGGCGGCAGTTTGTCTACCGGCAGCAGTTCCAAAACGGCTTCCGAGGGCCGGCAAAGCTTGGTACCCAGCGGCGTTACCACCACAGGACGGTTCATCAAAATCGGATGCGAGCCAATGAAGTCGAGCAGCTGATCGTCTGACCACTTCATGTCGCCCAGGCCGAGTTCGGCATAGGGCGTGCCTTTCTGGCGCAGCAGGTCGCGAACCGGCATGTTCATGTCGGACAACAGAACCCGGAGCTGATCCTTGGAGGGCGGGTGCTTGAGGTACGCGATAACCGTCGGCTCAATGCCGGCGTGCCGAATGAGCGCAAGCGTGTTGCGAGAGGTGCCGCAGGCCGGGTTGTGGAAGATGGTGATAGATGGCATGGGCTGTGTGCTCAATTGGCGAGAGACTCGTTGTCGGCAGCCCCCGACGCTTCGATGACGTTCGGGTGGCCAGCAAGGTGCCGGCGCGCCTCCAGTGCGTTGTGTATGGCCAGGCCCTGGCAGCAGTTTTGGGTTAAATAAGCGAGCAAAGCACCCATGTGCTCGTACTCGGCTCGGTAGATGAGATTGCGGCTTGCTCGCTCCTGGGTTACCAGGCCGGCGTTGACCAGTTCTTTGAGGTGGAACGAGAGCGTGGCGGGCGGGACGTCCAGCCCTTCGGCCATCGTGCCGGGCGTCAGGCCGCCCTCGCCTACGACGACGAGTGCCCGGAACACCTGCAGCCGCAAAGGCTGTGCCAGAGCGCCGAGAGATTTGATGACAGCTGCTTCTTCCATTATTCTATGATACTCGAATCATAAAATTCTTGTCCAGCAACCGCTTTGGCAGGAGGTGCGCAACCCGGGCGCAAGGCCCCCCAATCTCGGGGCTCCAAGCTCTCCAACGGTTGGATCTGCTTGATTCAACGCTGCAGCGTGTCAATCAGTTCCCGCAGCTCGGAGTTGGTGTCGAACGCCAGCTCGCGCAAGGGCTCACCGCGGGCGCTGGCTACCATGCCGGGATCGTTGATCAATGTGTGGGCGCATTTGACGGATGCGGGACAAGACCATGGCGTGGCGCTTGGCTGGCCGGAAGTCCTTGAGTTCGCCAGCGTTAGGCACGGCGGCCGCGTCGGCCATGTGCTTGAGCTTGGTGACGGGCACGCCTTCGAGCAGGGCGTCGCAGTTGGGGAGCGACTGCAGCCAGCGCAGCTGGGCGGGCAGCACGTCGAGATACTTGCGGAGCGCCTTCTTGGCGGAGCGCTTGATCTGGTGAGCTGCACCAGCTCGGGTAAAGACTCGATTGTTAACACGGTACCCGTACCCGTTCTGGGCCCAATGCGTATTCACATGGCTGTCACGGCGCCGCGTGATCATGCGGTCTTGCCATCTCTTGCGTCCACGATTTCCATGGGTGATCGTGTGGCTGTCCTCGATGACCGCACAAGTCCAGCAGTCGCGCTCTGCGCGGTCCATCTTTTGCTGAAGCTCGCTATTCAAGATCAGAACTCAACTATGAACACATTTGCATTTGAAACTGATGCCGATTTGCGGATGGTCTTGCGTCCGGATCGGGAGGCGCTGATGAGCCTGAGTCAACCGGCCGGCTGGCGTTTGATCGCCACGGCGTTGTTCGAATGGGCGTTGATTGTCGGCGTTGTCGTGCTGTCGGAACATTTGCAATCGCTGCTTTCAAGGGTGATCGCCGTTGTCTTCATTGGGACGAGACAAAATGCGCTGCTGATGCTGATGCATGAGTTCTCACATCGCCAGTTCAGTCGCACTCGCACTGTGTTGAACGATGCCGTTGGCGACGTGCTGACAGCCATCCCTTTTGGCGTGACCATTCACGGTTTTCGTCGCGACCACCAAGCACATCATGCCAACACCTCCACCGAGCAAGATCCCAATTGGGTTTCTGAGCTCCAACAAACGCGATATCAATTCCCGAAGTCAAGGCGTGAGCTCACGGTAGAGTTGCTCAAGCATTTTGTGGGGCTTTACGCTTGGCACGATTTAAGGCGCTACTTGTTCGATTCAGGCCTCGCCCTCGCGGCCCCTGTTGCGACGCGCTGGCTTCAGGCGGCGGTAGGCATCGTCACGCTGTTGGTGGTTTGGTTTTTTGACGGGTGGTATGTCTTTGGCGTTTACTGGCTGCTTCCCATGTTCACCGTGCTACTGACGCTGCTTTACTTGCGAGACATTGCTGAACATTTTGCCTTGCAAGGCAGGGATATTTCTGCTTCACGCAGTACGCTGCCGGGACCAGTGGAGCGTTGGCTGATCGCGCCGTACCACGTTGGTTTCCATGCTGAACACCACTTGTTTCCATCGGTGCCATGGTTTCGCCTCAAAACTCTGCACCAGCTTGTTTCTAAGCATCCTGTCTACGCAAAGAAAATTGTTTTCACCAAGGGCTACTTGACGGGTGTTTTACGTGAGGCAAGTCAAAAGCCCATGTGAGGGTGTTTCCCACAAGGGGAGGGCGCTTTGTTGAGCCTGGGTGGCAAACGTGGCTTGGCCTGCCTGCCCCCGAAGTTCACACCCCCCGACCGTGCACAAGTTGGCACACCCATCGCGACGTTTTCAGGCGCTGTCGACAATCCGGCAATTTGACCTACCCAAACGCTACACAGGCGGCCTAAGCTGATGTTTTCAGGTGATGCACCTGAGGGCCGTTGAAGTGACGTGGATGGACAAATGAAAGAGTACAAGTTGGTCTCCCTGCCAGAGCTGAACAGTTCGTTCGATAAGGTGGTGTTTCGTCGCATGCTCAGCGACTTGTCGCACCGCCATCTCACTTTCGTCGAGCTGGTTAAGGAAAGCGGCTTGCGCCGTCAAGAGGTCCGCACATTTTTGGACATGTTGCAGGGCCACGGCTTGCTCGAAGAGCGCGAATGTAGCCGCGACTTCTCTCCCACGGAGGGGCTGCTGGAGACGTTCCGGCAAACGCCTGATTGGCTGCGTCGCGCTTTTTCCATCACGGCCTGAGGCTCGCTGGGCCTGCCATGCGGTAGACCCACACCGGCTTGCCGGGCACGGTTTCCAAGCGCGCCAGGGGTGTGAGGCCTGGGGCTTCGAACTCCAGGCTGACCAGGTAGGCCCCAGTGCGCAGCTCAGCCTGGGCTTTACGCACTGCGCGCGGCATGGTCTCTGGGCGCTGAAAGAGGTAGACCAACTGGAATGCCGACCAGTCTTGGCGCCATATGTCGGCGCGGAGCACCGCCGCGACCCCAGAACACCGCCACGCGCACAGCCAAGCCAAGGGACGACTCCACTCCCAGCCACTGAGCTGGGCTTGGGGGTACTGTGTCGACAAGGCACGCAACCCAGCGCCTAAGCCACATCCGGCATCGACCACTTTGGCGCCAGTGGGCAACGGTGCTTGATCCCCTAAGCCCTGCAGTGCGTTCAGGGGCGTGGGAAACAGGGGGGCGTCACGCCAGGCATTCAAAGGGTATAGGCTGCACAAGACCGCGAGCGGCAGCAGCCACCAGGCGGCATCCATTGGGCTGTGGCCAGGCCACTGTCCCATCAACGCCCAGGACAGCGGGAAGCCCGCCCCGACACATGCGCGCCGCCAGGGGGTGTTCGCGGCTCGGGCGCAAGCCGCCCCCAGCACACAAGCCGTGGCCCACGCCGCCGGCCAGGGTAGCTCGAAGTAAAGCAAGACCCGGTAACACACCCAGGCCAAGAGCCAGGCGCCCAGCGCGGGCAAGGGCCAGCGCAGCCCACCTCGGGGCCCGGGGCAGGACTCAACGTTGAGGGGCTTGGCTGGCATGGCCGGCCTGCAGTGCAGCAGCGGCCGCGTATGACTCAGTATTCACGCAGGCGAACCCGCAGGCGAGCGATGCTTTGGCTGTGCAGCTGACACACGCGGGATTCCGTCACCTTGAGTACAGCCGCGATTTCTTTGAGGTTCATGTCTTGCTCGTAGTACATGCTCATCACATGCTGCTCGCGCTCGGGCAACACTTTGATGGCTTCGATCAGGGCCTCGCGCATGCGGTGGTCTTGCAGCTGGGCCAAGGGATTGAGGGCCTCGTCGCCGGCGTGTCGGTCAAGGTAATCGTTGTCACCGTCATCGCCCGACATGTCTTCGAGGTACACCAGTTGGGTGCCTCTCACTTTGCCCAGCAGCTCTTGGTAGTCGCTCAAGCTCAGGCCCATCTCGCGGGCGATTTCGCTCTCGACTGGCGCACGACCCAAACGTTGCTCCAGGCGATGAACCGCGCTTTCGATGCTGCGCTGCTGTTTGCGCGTGCCACGCGAGAGGTAGTCGGTGCCGCGCAGCTCATCGAGCATGGCCCCCCGAATGCGCTGGGTAGCGAAGGTTTCAAACTGGACGCCTTGGGCCGCGTCAAACCGGGACAGGGCGTCAGTCAGGCCGATCATGCCCACCTGGATCAGGTCATCGATTTCGACGTTGGCCGGCAATTTGGCAATCATTTGATGCGCCAAGCGACGCACCAGCGGGCTGTACTGCTTGAGCATGGAGTTGACATCGAGTTGGCCTTTGGCGGTGTACATGTGCGGCTCCATGGGTCAGTTCATCACTCGATCTGCGTTGTATGGGGTGCCGGCATGAAACAAGCCTGCCCTGCGGTCGATCTCGGCATGGGCTCGGGCTGTGGCAGCCTGGTCCCAATCGTTCTCAGCGGACTGCACAGCCAGATAGGCCCAGCGCAGCAAAGCGGGGGTCGGCGCATCGTGAACGGCGGACGCCGGATCAATCTGCACAGCTTGGCGCAACACCGCACCGAAGTAGTCTTCTGCACAGGTGGCCAACTGCGCAGCGATGCGATCGGCCCGGGGCGATTCGGGTGCCACGCACAGCAGCAGGTCGTAGACCTTCAAGCCCGCGCGCTGGCTCATGAGCTTGATCCCGGCATAGGCGTGGGTCACGCTGGTGGGGTGATCGTCTGCCATCAGCAGGGGCCGTGCCGCGCTGCGGGCAAAGAGGCGGCACAGGTCGGCTGGGGTGCTATGCACCAAGACAATCTCGACTTGCGGAACGGCCTGCGCCACAGCCGTCAAGAACGGCGCAGTCGAGCCGTGCGTGTCGACATAGCGCAAGGGCAAGCCTTTTGCTGCGAGGTAGTACACCTCACTCGACAGTGCTTCAATGCAGGCCGACAGATCCACATCCGCCATCTCATCAGGCTCTGGCGAGCGCTCGGCAGCATCCACCACCAGGGTGCTCTTGCCCAAGGACGTGAAGGCAGCACACAGGCGCTCCAGCATGACGCCACCGAAGGCCACATGGGGATTGGACACAATGGGAATGAACAACACCTGGGCGTGCGCGAACAAGCAACGCAAGCCGTAGGCTTGATCCAGTGGCATAGGACGGGAAGACAAGGCGGTCATGGTCAACGGCACTCAGTTCAGTCAGAGCATTCAATCAAGGGCGGGACGGGTTGTTGGTGATGGCGGGTGCCGCTTTGGCATTTGCGTAAAGCGAGGCATGAGGAGCTGCGAAGATCAGGTTCACGTCGCTCGAATCCATGCGGTAGGCGGTGGAGGGCGTGCTGCGCAAGGCGCGTTGGACCATGGCGTGGGCCGACAGGCGATGCCAGTCTTCAGGCACCCGCTGACCGTTGGCCACGCCCAGCACACAGAGTTTGTGACGAATCATGGCGTCTAGCGCAGGGCCTAATTTGACGGCCTCATCGATCTTGGACAACACCACCCCACGGGCTTGGTTGGCGCGGTAAGACAACAGCACATCGTCAATCGTCTCGCCCTGTGCTGCCGCGTTGACAACGACCAGGTTGTTGATCGAGCGGTGGCCCAACATGTCGAGCAGTTCGCGGGTGCGGCTGTCGCGTTGTCCCATGCCTGCCGTGTCAATCAAAACCATCTTTTTGGAGTTCAGCAACTCCAGAAGGTCTTCGAGTGACGCGCGGTCGTGCGCGGTGTGCACAGGAACGCCGAGGATGCGGCCATAGGCCCGCAGCTGCTCATGTGCGCCCACGCGATAGGCGTCCAGGGTGACCAAACCCAGATTGACGGCGCCATGCTTCGTGGCAAAGGCTGCAGCGATCTTGGCGGTGGTGGTGGTTTTGCCGACCCCAGTCGACCCAATCAACGCAAACACGCCCCCTTGATCTTCAATGGCAGGCTGGTTCTCAGCCGTGAGCAGGTTGCGTTGCAGGACGTTGGAGGCCCAGGTGATCTCGTCCACCACGTCCGGCTTCATGCTGGCGGTGAGTTTGCGGATCAGTGCCGGCGAGAAGCCGCAGTCGAGCAGTTTTTGCGCCAAACGGGCTTGGGCAGGGTAGCGTTGCAGCTTTTCCATGAAGGCCAGGGCGCCAAAGCGCTCTTCGATCAAGCCCTTCATGGATTTGAGTTCATTGAGCATGTCGAGCTGCTCGCGTCGGGCCACGGCGTTGTCGGCCAGCACCGGGACCTCGTCACGCAGGATGGGAGGCTCAATGCGCACCGGGGCAGCGCGGGTGGGCGCCACGCGGGAAGCCTCGGCACGGGCTTGGGCTTGCTGTTGTGCGAGCTGCGCTTGCTGCTGGGCCAGCTGCGCCTGTTGTTGGGCCTGTTGTTGGACCTTTTGTTGGGCCTTTTGTTGGGCCAGGCGAGCAGCCTGGTCTTCGGCCTCGCGATTGTCTGTCGCTACCCGAGCAGCATCTTCCCGCCGCTTGATCATTCGCTGACGAGCGTACTCCTGGAACGACAAGGTGCTCATCGACAGCCGCTCAACGTCCTCGTTCACGCCGGCCATGGTCTGCGCCTTGGCCTCGGCGGCCTTGGCTGCCGCCTCTGCTTTCAAAGCTGCTTCGCGTTTCTTGAGCATGCGCTCACGCACATAGTCTTGGAACGAAAGCGCACTGCCGTTGAGCTGATGGACGTCGGCATCAACGCCGTCTCCTGCTGAGAGCATGCGGGATTGATCGAATGTCGGCTCGGTTCGGTCGGGGCCTCGCACGGCAGACCGTGCCGCATTGGCCAGCGCCGACCACACCTGGGAGGCCGCCAGCCCCGCGGGCTTGGCGGGCGTTGATTTGGGGGCAAGCTGTGGTTTGTCTGGGGTTGGCAGGGCAGCACGAGCCGCCGGATTCGCTGGCAGCGCCTGCCGGGTGGGGCTGACCACCGGGGGTGCCATGCGCTCGATCTGCTCGACGCTACCCGGCGCCATGGCCAACACCTCCACCCCTTCAGGGCAAGGCTTGGTGGACAAGACCACCGCGTCTTCACCAAACGCTTGGCGAACCTGGGCCAAGGCCTCACGCGAGGTCGGGGCAGTGAAACGTTTGACGTTCATGGGGTCTCTCCAAACAACACACAACAGCATTCAAATGAGTCCGATGGCGCCGCACAACGGCGCCTGACACGAAGCGCCTGCTCATGAGGTGCTCCCGATGATCGAGCCAATGCGAATCGAATGCGTCTCCGGGATCTCGCTGTGGCTGAGCACTCGCAGGCGTGGCGCAGCGCGCTTGAGCAGTTTGGCCATGGGCGCCCGAATCAGGTCAGGCACCAACAAGCAGGCCGGCTGACCTTTGTCTTCCTGGCGCTTGGCAGACTCGACCGCACTGCGGGTCAGGGTGTCCGCCACGCCCGGGTCAAGCGCCGCGCCGTGGGGCGAATTGAGCGCCTGGGTCACCAGGCGCTCCAACTCAGGCTCCATGGCAATGACGTCCAACTCACGCACGGGGCCGTAAATTTGCTGCACGATGGCTGAGGCCAAACTGATGCGAATGCGGCGGGCCAGCTCGGCGGGGTCGGTGACAGCAGCGGCGTGCTCAGCCAGGCTCTCCACGATCGAGCGCATATCGCGGATGTGAACCCCTTCTTCGAGGAGAAGCTGGAGAACCCTCTGCAGTGCAGCGATACCAACCATTTTGGGGACCACGTCTTCCATCAGTTTGGGGGCCAGCTTGGCGACGTGCTCCACCAGTTGCTGGGTCTCAACCCGACCCAACAGGCGGGCCGCGTTGATCTGCATCAAGTGTGAAAGATGGGTTGCCACGACGGTCGAGCAATCAACCACCGTAAATCCGCTCATTTGGGCGCTTTCGCGCTGGCGCTCTTCAATCCAAACCGCGGGCAGGCCGAAGGCTGGGTCGGTGGTGCGGGCGCCTGGGAGTTGGGTGCTGGCGCCCCCTGGATTGATCGCCAGCCACATGCCCGGAAAGGCCTCACCCTCGCCCACAACGGCCCCGCGCAAGGTGATGCGGTACATGCTCGGCTTGAGTTCCAGGTTGTCGCGAATGTGCACCGGGGGCGGCAAGAAGCCCACGTCCTGGGCAAACTTCTTGCGTACCCCCTTGATGCGTGCCAGCAGATCGCCCTCTCTGTTGCGATCAACCAAGGCAATCAAGCGGTAGCCCACCTCCATGCCCAGGGTGTCCACGGGCACCAGATCGTCCCAGCTGGCCTCGGCGTTGGGCTCGGCCACGGGTGCCGGAGGGGGTGGGGCATTTTTTGCTTTGCGTTGACGCTCACGCAGCCAGTAAGCCGCATACCCAAAGGCACAAGCGATCGCCAAAAACACCAGATGCGGCATGCCTGGAATCACGCCCAACAGGGCGATCACACCGGCCGTGATGGCCAAAGACCGGGGTGAGCTGAGAATTTGCTCACCGATCTGGGTGCCCACGTCTTGCTCTTTACCCACCCGGGACACCACCATGGCCGCAGCCACCGAGATCAACAAGGCCGGAATCTGCGCCACCAGGGCATCCCCCACGGCCAACAGCACATAGGTACTCGCTGCATTGGCGGCGCTCATATCGTGCTGGGCCACGCCAATCACGAAGCCACCGATGATGTTGATGAAAAGAATCAACAGGCCTGCCATGGCGTCACCGCGCACGAACTTGCTGGCACCATCCATCGAGCCAAAAAACTCCGCCTCATCGGCCACTTCAGTGCGCCGTCGCCTGGCTTCTTTCTCGTTGATCAGTCCGGCATTCAAGTCAGCATCAATGGCCATCTGCTTGCCGGGCATGGCGTCCAAGGTGAAACGTGCACCCACTTCAGCGATACGTTCCGCGCCCTTGGTCACCACCACAAAGTTAATCACCACCAAAATCGCGAACACAATCAGACCGACCGCAAAGTTGCCGCCGATCAAAAAGTGCCCAAACGACTCAATCACCGCGCCGGCGGCACCAGGCCCTGTATGACCTTCTAGCAACACCACCCGTGTCGAGGCCACGTTCAAAGACAAGCGCAGCAAGGTCGTGAGCAATATCACGGAGGGGAACACAGAAAAGTCGAGCGGCCGAACCATGTAGGACGCCACCACCATGACCATCAAGGCCACGGCGATATTGAAAGTGAACAGCATGTCCAGTGCCAGTGGCGGCAGAGGCAGCACCATCATGGCCAGCACCATGATGATGAACAACGGCGCCATCAATGCCCTTGCTGCGGTGGCATTGCTGCTGAGATTGCCACCCATCAGCTTTTGCAGCTGTTGCATCAGGCTGTTCATTCCTCGGACTCCCTGAGACCCACCCCTGCCAGACCGATCCAACGACGTGGGTCATTCCGCACCATTGTTGAGGGCACGCAGGCGAACAGGGCGCCGAATAAACGGGGCGAACGATGGCCTTCTTTGTCGGGTAGAGGTCTGCGCGGTAATCCGTCACGGCCGCTTAATTGATGACACGCCCTAGGCTTGTCGGTGCGCGAAGCGCATCATCTCTAAGCCCGATTTTTTGGCTTTCGAAGCACGCCGGATTTCTTCATCCGATGCCAAAGTACATCCATGTACACACTCATGTGAGGATTTCATGCACTCTACAAAGATTTTTCGAAATGGCAATTCACAGGCCGTGCGAATTCCCGCTGAGCTGTCTTATGACCGTACCGATGTCGAGATGTTGATCGAGCGCATTGGTGACGAGTTACGAATTCGCCCGGCTCGGCAATCTCTTGCGGGTCTCATCAAAAAACTGAAATAGGTCTGAAACCCCGGCCTTCAGGCCGGAGAGCCCCGAAGGGGCGGCTCTTTGGTAGGGGATGCAAACCCCTTCCAACAGCCTACACACCGACCTTTAGGTCGGTCGAATGTTTGCTCACATTGGCTGAGTTGGAGTTTGGCGTATCGGTTTGCGCCGATCCTGAACGAGAGCGCAAAAATCTTGATGCGCTCATCGAGTTGATCGAAGTCAAGTCATTCGATGTCAGTGCAGCTCACGCCTATCGCCCCGTCCGTCAGGCGACGAGAGCGAGCAAGTCGGATCACCTGGACAAGCTCATCGCCGCGCATGCAATTGCTCTAGGCACCACGCTTGTGACGAATAATGAGCGCGACTTTGCCGCCTATCCCTCATTGATTGTTGAAAATTGGATGAGGTTCTCCGAACAGCTACTGGTACCCCGTCTCAGTGGATTTGAAAGGTTGAATTGTTGCGAGGCCCATGGCGACGTACACAGGCTGCTGGATTCCCGCCTGCGCGGGAATGACATGGGGAGATGCCAAACCCTCCACTCGTCATCCACGCCTCCACCCGTCATCCCCGCCTCCGCCCGTCATCCACGCCTCCACCCGTCATCCCCGCGAAGGCGGGGATCCAGGACGGTGCCTCAGGAGCAACATCCCCGCGCACTGCATTCCTGCAAGCTCAGCTTCTCCATGCACCGCCTGTTCGCTTTGGCGAAATCAACCTTGCAAATTCACTGAGACGGGGTACTAGGCTTAGAAATTCAGCGAGCGCTTGTCCACCGCCAGGGCGGCTTCTTTGGTGGCTTCGCTCAAGCTCGGATGCGCATGGCAAATACGTGCAATGTCTTCGGCTGAGGCCTTGAATTCCATGGCCACCACGGCCTCGGCGATCAACTCAGACGCTTGCGGCCCCACGATGTGCACCCCCAAAATTTCATCGGTCGCGGCATCGGCCAAGAATTTCACCATCCCGGTGGTGTCACCCAAAGCACGCGCCCGGCCATTCGCCAAAAACGGGAAGGTGCCAGCCTTGTAAGCACGCCCTTGCGCCTTGAGTTGCTGCTCGGTCTGGCCGACCCAAGCGATCTCGGGTGAGGTGTAGATGACCCAGGGAATGGTGTTGAAGTTCACGTGCCCATGTTGGCCAGCAATACGCTCGGCCACCGCCACGCCTTCTTCTTCGGCTTTGTGTGCCAGCATGGGGCCGCGCACCACGTCACCGACCGCCCACACATTGGGCAGATTGGTTTTGCACTGCTCATCCACCACCACCGCGCCACGCTCGTCCAGCTTCAGGCCCACTCCCTCGGGGTTCAAGCCGACAGTGTTGGCCACCCGACCGATCGACACGATCAGTTTGTCGACTGCCAGGGTTTGCGCTTCTCCCTTGGGATTGGTATAGCTCACGCTCACGCCTTTTTTGTCGGCTTTGACTGCGCTGATTTTCACACCCAGCTCAATCTTCAAACCTTGCTTGGTGAAGGCCTTGTAGGCTTCTTTGGCGATTTGCTCATCCACCGCGCCCAGGAACGTTGGCAGACCCTCCAGCACGGTGACTTCAGCACCCAAGCGCCGCCACACCGACCCCATTTCCAGGCCGATCACGCCCGCGCCGATCACGCCTAGCGTCTTCGGCGCTTGGGCGATGCGCAGGGCTCCGTCGTTGGACAAGATGGTTTCCTCATCAAACGCTGCACCGGGCAGGGCACGGGGACTGGAGCCCGTGGCCACGATGATGTGCTTGCCGGTCAGGGTCTCATTGGCCGCGCCCGCTACCTGAATCTCATAGCCCGCATCAACGGCCTTGACGAACGAACCCCGGCCGTGAAAGAAGCTGACCTTGTTCTTCTTGAACAGGTACAAGATGCCATCATTGTTTTGCTTCACTACCGTGTCTTTGCGCGCGAGCATCTTGGGCACATCGATGTTCAAGTTGCTCAGCGAAATGCCATGCTCAGCAAAGTGATGACCTGCATGGTCAAAATGCTCACTGGATTGCAACAGCGCCTTAGACGGGATGCAGCCGACGTTGGTGCATGTGCCGCCCGGTGCAGGGCCGCCCTTGTCGTTCTTCCACTCGTCGATACAGGCCGTGTTGAAGCCCAGCTGGGCCGCGCGAATGGCCGCGATGTAGCCACCCGGGCCGCCACCGATCACGATCACATCAAATTGTTTGCTCATGGTCACAGGAATTCGTAGAGGTCAAAAAACCAATCGCTCCGACTAGGGAGCGATTGGCAAGCAGAAACAGTGGCTCAAATGTCGAACAAGAGGCGTGAGGGATCTTCCAGCGCTTCTTTCATGGTCACCAAGCCCAGCACGGCTTCGCGGCCGTCAATGATCCGGTGGTCATAGGACATGGCCAGGTAGTTGATGGGGCGCACCACCACTTGACCGTTCTCGACCACGGCACGCTCTTTGGTGGCGTGCACGCCAAGGATGGCCGACTGGGGCGGGTTGATGATGGGGGTCGACAACATCGAGCCAAACACCCCACCATTGGAGATGGAGAAAGTGCCGCCGGTCAGCTCTTCGAGCGACAGCTTGCCGTCTTTGGCTTTTTGGCCGAACTCAGCGATTTTCTTCTCGATATCGGCAAAGGTCATTTGATCGGCGTTGCGCAAAATCGGCACCACCAAGCCACGCGGCGAACCCACCGCAATCCCGATGTCGAAGTAGCCGTGATACAGGATGTCGTTGCCATCCACCGAGGCGTTGAGCACGGGGTACTTTTTCAACGCGGCGACCGCTGCCTTGACAAAGAAGCTCATGAAGCCGAGCTTGACGCCATGCTCCTTCTCGAACTTTTCTTGGAAGCGCTTGCGCATTTCCATCAGGGGGGCCATGTTGACCTCGTTGAAGGTGGTCAGGATGGCGTTGGTGGCTTGCGATTGAAGCAAACGCTCGGCCACGCGGGCGCGCAGACGGCTCATGGGGACACGCTGCTCAGGGCGCTCGCCCAGATTGACCGCCATCGGTGCTGCGACGGAGGGCAATGCCGCTTTGGCGGCTGGAGCGGCTGCAGGCTTGGCGTTGGAGGCCACAGCACCCAGCACATCACCCTTGGTCACGCGGCCGTCTTTGCCCGTACCGGTCACCGAACCCGCCGCCAACTGGTTGTCAGCCATCAGCTTGGCCGCAGCCGGCATGGCCACGCCAGCCTTGCTGACTGACGCCACCACCGCCGGTGCAGCGACCGCCACCGCGGGTGCTGCGGCAGGTGCTGTCGCAGCGGCCTTGACGACGCCTTCGCTGTCAATCTTGGCGATGACTTCGTCACTGGCACACAACGCACCATCGCCTTTGACGATCTGGGACATCACGCCCGCCGAAGGCGCGGGCACTTCGAGCACCACCTTGTCGGTTTCGATTTCGACCAAAATTTCATCGATCGCCACGGCCTCGCCGGGCTTCTTTTTCCAGGTCAAGATGGTGGCTTCTTCCACTGACTCGGACAACTGAGGGACTTTCACATCAACGATGGCCATTATTTGCTTTCGGTTCAAGGACGGTGGTCATTGCCACCTGTCTGGGAAATAAGTGGGAAAAGCGGGCCTTTGAATAAAACGCATCACTCAAAGGCCCGGCAAGTTACTTGTTGAGCACAAACCCTTTGAGCTTGCTAAAGGCTTGATCCAGCAGCGCTTTTTGCTGCTCTTGATGCAGGTGCGAGTAGCCCACGGCAGGCGACGCTGAGGCAGCGCGGCCGGCGTAGCCTAGCTTTTGCCCCTCAACCATGTTCTCGTGCACATAGTGCTGCACGAAGAACCAAGCCCCTTGGTTTTGTGGCTCATCTTGGCACCACACCAACTCGCTCGCATTCGGGTACTTTTTGATCTCGGTTGCGAAGGCTTTGTGCGGGAAGGGATAGAGCTGCTCAACACGCAAAATCGCCACGTCGTTGGACTTCTTCTCGGCACGCGCTTTGACGAGGTCATAGTAGACCTTGCCGGAACAAACGATGATGCGCTTGACCTTGTCAGCAGCAATGTCGGTGCTGGTCTCCGGAATCACGGTCTTGAACTCACCCTTGGTGAACTCGGACAGGGGTGAGGTGGCATCTTTGGCGCGCAGCAATGACTTGGGCGTCAACAGCACCAAGGGTTTGCGGAACATGCGCACCATCTGACGGCGCAACACATGGAAAATCTGGCTGGCCGTGGTGGGCTGCACGATTTGCATGTTGTTGTCAGCGGCCAGCTGCATGAAGCGCTCCAGGCGTGCCGAGCTGTGCTCGGGCCCCTGGCCTTCATAGCCATGCGGCAACATCAACGCCAGACCATTGGCACGGCCCCACTTGACCTCACCCGAGGCAATGAACTGGTCAATCACGACCTGCGCCCCGTTGACGAAGTCACCAAACTGCGCCTCCCAGATGACCAGGGTGTTGGGCTCCGCAGCGGCGTACCCGTACTCAAAGCCCAGCACCGCTTCTTCGGACAGCAAGGAGTCGATCACCACGAACGGGGCCTGGCCTTCAGCCACATGCTCCAGCGGTGTGTAGGAGCCCTCGTCCCAGCGCTCACGGGCCTGATCGTGCAGGACCGCGTGACGGTGGGTGAATGTGCCTCGTCCGCAGTCTTCACCTGACAAGCGCACGGCATAGCCGCTGGCCACCAAGGATGCAAACGCCAGATGCTCACCCATGCCCCAATCGAGGTTCATTTCACCCCGTCCCATGGCAGCGCGATCCGCCACGACTTTGGCGGCCAGGTTGTGCGGCTTGAAGTCAGCGGGCAGGGTGGTGAGTCGCTCAGCCAAACGCTTGATCTCGGCCAAGGGCAGGGCCGTGTCGGCTGCGTCAGTCCACTTCTTGCCCAAGAACGGCGACCAGTCGACAGCGTACTTGCTCTTGAAATTGGTCAGCACGGGATCGATGGTGTGCTTGCCGGCGTCCATGGCTGCGCGGTACTCGGCCACCATGGCATCGGGCACGTCCTCAGCCAGCACCTTTTGCGCCACCAGCTTGTCTGCGTAAAGCTTGCGGGTGCCTGGATGCTGACTGATCTTTTTGTACATCAAGGGTTGGGTGAGCGCGGGCGTGTCTTGCTCGTTGTGACCCAACTTGCGGAAACACACGATGTCCACCACCACATCTTTGCTGAACTCTTGGCGATACTCGAGCGCCAGCTGGGTTGCGAACACCACGGCCTCAGGGTCATCGCCATTCACGTGCAGAACAGGTGCTTCGATCATTTTGACCACGTCGGAGCAGTACAGCGTCGAGCGGCTGTCGCGCGGGTCACTGGTGGTGAAGCCGATCTGGTTGTTGATCACCACATGCACCGTGCCGCCCGTAAAGTAGCCACGGGTTTGGGCCAACGCCAGGGTCTCCATGACCACGCCTTGACCCGCGAAGGCAGCGTCACCGTGAACCAAAATCGGCAGCACCGAGCGACCGGTCTTGTCACCACGGCGATCCAGACGTGCCTTGACCGAGCCCTCGACAACCGGGTTGACGATCTCAAGGTGGGACGGATTGAACGCCAGGCTCAAATGAACAGGGCCACCGGGCGTCGTCACATCGCTGGAGAAGCCTTGGTGGTACTTCACGTCACCGGAGGGCAGATTTTCTGGGGCTGTATGGTCGAACTCAGAGAACAAATCTTTGGGCGCTTTGCCCAAGGTGTTGACCAGCACGTTCAAACGACCCCGGTGAGCCATGCCGATCACGATTTCTTGAACGCCGTTGGTGCCAGCGCGCTGCACCAACTCATCCAGCGAAGCGATGAAGCTCTCGCCACCTTCGAGCGAGAAACGCTTCTGGCCCACGTACTTGGTGTGCAGATAGCGCTCCAGGCCTTCGCCGGCGGTCAAACGATTGAGGATGTGCTTCTTTTGAGTGTCTGAGAACTGGCCTTTTGAACGGGTGCTCTCCAAACGTTGCTGCCACCAGCGCTTTTCGGCCGGCTCAGTGATGTACATGTACTCTGCGCCGATGGACGAGCAGTATGTCTCGCGCAGAGCCTGCACGATCTCGCGCAGGGTCATGTTCTCGGAGGTCGTGAAGTAGGTGTTCGTGGCACTGAACAAGATGTCCATGTCGGACTCAGTCAGGTCATAGAACGCGGGCTCCAGCTCAGGGATTTTGTGGCGCTCTTGGCGCTTGAGGGGGTCGAGGTCAGCCCAGCGAGAGCCCAAAAAGCGATAAGCCGCAATCAAAGATTGGACGTGCACTTGCTTGCGTGCCACCGACAGGTCGGCACTGCTGGCTTTGCTGCCAAAGGCGTTGGCCTTGGCGCGCTGCGCGAAGGACTCGACCACAGGGGCGTGGGCCACATCGGGGCTGCTGGAGCCATCGACGGCAGGCACGTGCTGCAAGGCATCGAAATAGGCACGCCAGTTGTCTGACACAGATCCCGGGTTGTCTAGGTAGGCCTCGTACATCTCTTCGACGTAGGGGGCATTGCCTCCAAACAAATAGGAGTTCGATCGGTATTGTTCAATCATCTCTTCGCTCACCTCTCGTGCCAGTTTCCAGCACTCTGATGGGTTAATCAACCTTCCGCGACACGGCTTCACCGATTGGCGGATTGCGACCCGCCTTTGCAAGTCAACAAAGGGGACGGGAAGGACCACAGTCAAAACGGCAATGTAGCACCCTCTGCGGTTCGCGCCAAGTGCGGCTCGAACAAAACTGTTGGCCAGTCTGTCGATGACAAACTGTTTTGCGAACACGCATCTGTGATCTGGCCGACCACTTTTCCAACCTTTCAAATTCACTGAGACGGGGTACTAGCCGCCAGTTGGACCAAACAACAGCGCCGTCGGAATCACAAACCGCAGCCCATGGGGTGCCGTCCATTCCAAACGCCAGCGGCCTTGAAATGAGGAATCGATGGCGGAGAGCTCGACTGTGATGGGGTAAAAGCGGCCCAAAGCCATCTCAACAGTGGCATCCGCCGGTGCCCCATCCCCTGCGACCCAAAGTTGGGTGACCTTCGCCCTCATGCCAGGTGCATCGGCATGGAATCGAAACTTGCCAGCCACCGGAGGTTTGATCCAACCCGTCCAGCGGGCTGATCGCACCTGACCCGCATACTCAGCTGGAATCTCAAAGCCCGCATCAAAGTCAACGGTGCGGTCAACCCGGGTGAACAATACTGGCCCCGCCAAGTCACGCGCTGAAAAATACTCGCCGCGCAAACCCACGCCGACTGCGTTTCCCGCACCACAAAGGTCAGCCCGTTGTCTGGCGTATTGCAATTCCCCAGGCAGGGACACTGTGCTTTGTTGAGGGCGGACCACGGCCACGCCATCCCGGCGCATGAGCGCCGTCACGCCCAATCCAGCCAATGACAACAACAGAGCTCGCCGAGAAAAATAGTTCGTCACACTCAACCCTCATCCATACCCCGCCACCGAGGCTTCCAAGGATCCGGCTTCAACTGGTTTCTCATGGGCGCAGCACTTTTCATTCAAACTGGCTGTTGTTTCCTGGATGTCTGCGACTGCGAATGCGAGTGTCGTGTGGAACTGCCACCAGGCCGTTAAGTCCTCGTCTCATTTTGCCATGCGGGGTTGACCGTGAACCGACGGCTCAGTGATTCCTTTCCAGGCCGGTCTTTTGCCCGCGGTTTCGTGAGTCGTCTCAGTGGCTGGTGGTGGTGTGGCGACCCTTTACAAGGCGCCGTGCCGGTGCCCCTGTGTGCGAGACACCTTCCGCGCCGGCGGGCACTCGTTGCATCGGCCGTAAAGGGTCAGTTCGTGGTGCTCGACGGTGAAGCCCTTGGGCGCCAGCCGGGCCAAATCGCCCGGACAGTCGTGCACGTCAAAGACGCGCTTGCATTCGTTGCACTGGAAGTGGTGGTGGTGGGCATGGTGTGCGGACTCGTACCGGGGGCTGTCGCCGGGAAGCGTCACGACGGCGATGTCGCCCTCGTCGATCAGGCTTTTCAGGTTGCGGTAGACGGTGGCCTGGCTCAGCCCGGGCACTTCTGACTGCGCGGCGTCCAGCACTTCTTGCGGAGACAACGGCCGTCCCGCAGCAGCGATGACGGCGCGGATGGCGGTGCGCTGGCGGGTGGAACGTTCCATGAAGTCTTCAGTTGTGGGGAGAAATGAGGTGACAAGTTTGGCATGATACGATATTGCGAATGACTTCTCATTAGCAATACGCCATGTCCAGAACACCTTTACCCCCCGTCACGGTGCTGACCGGCTTCCTCGGCGCCGGCAAAACCACGCAGCTGAACCACGTACTGCGTCACCGCGAAGGGCGGCGGGTCGCGATCATCGTCAGCGACATGAGCGAGGTCAACATCGAGGCCTCGATCGTAGGCTGGGAGGGCCAGTTGTCGCGCACTGGCGAAAAGATGGTTGAGATGAGCAATGGATGCAGATGAGTCCGCGCGCCAAGATTGCCGAAGTCCGCCATGGGGTGGCCGCGATCAACGACTTGCTCGACATCCGCGGCTTCAACCTCAACGCGATGTTGGAGATCAAGCCCGAATTTCTGAACGACGTGAATCATGAACACGACGACGTGAGTTCCTTCGTGTTCGGAGAAAAGCGGCCGCTGGACTTGGTGCGCATCGAAGACTTCCTGGGCGCCATCGTGCAGGCTTACGGCACGAACATGATGCGCTACAAGGGCGCGCTCAGTGTCGCGCGCGAAAACTGCCGCATGGTGTTCCAAGGAGTGCACATGCTCACGGGCTCGGAAGCCAGGTCAGCCTGGAAACCGGCCGAGCCACGTGAATCGAAGCGCGTCTTCGTCGGCCGCAACGTGCCAAAAGAGGTGCTGCTGGATGGACTACAGCAGTGCGATGCGGGGGCGACGCGCAAGCAAGCTGTCGTGCCGGTTCACCTGTCGCCACTGCGGCCCAGGCACATCGACCCGCTACCGGCCCTTCCTGCCGGAGACGCCCACCAAGTTTCCCACGCTGACCTCGGCGCGGCTGCGGGGCATGCTTGGACAGCAGGCGTTTGTGAGACGCGTCGATTGATGCCTGGGTTTTGCAAATAGAGAGAGCCGTAACTGGGCCCCTCAAAACCACACCAAAGAACCCACGATGAACAACTTCAAATTCGCACAAGGCTCGAACGTTACGTTCAACCTTCGGGACGCCGTGCCGCAAAGCCATCAAGCATTCAAACACTCAATAGGTCATGCGCTTGCTCCACTGGCCGAGAAGGCTGAGAAATACGATAAGCAGACCCGGTACGGGCTAAACAGCGAAAACTCGGTCGCCCTAAGGATCGTCCCTAGCGATTTAGTGAGACAAGGCCGACAAGCCAGAAGCTCGATGCTCACCGCATTTGCAACACAACACACGGCTCGCAGAAACTTCGCTCAAGAGCGTGCCGGTCTGGTTTCAACGCCGCATTGCACGCAGGGTCATGCAGCGTCCTCTCCTTTGGGTAGATTCAAGGTGGCGGTATCCGTCCTGCCTAGCCCCGGGGATCCGACAACTCATGCCTGCTGCGACTCGGAGAACCCTCCATCCGTCGCCACAAAGAAACCAGCGCCTGAGGGATGCGGTCATGACCACGAGGGTGGTCAAATCGCTGTTGATTTAGATGAGGCAGCACACGGCGCCTTCGCGGTGTCCAAGCATCTCGCGGATGTTGCCAATGGAAACCCGCAAGCGGTTGCGGAATCATTCCGAGACTCTGCAGCTGAGCTGCGGAGCGTGTCAATGACTTTGCGCCACCTGGTGTCATGAATTTACAGTGCAGTCTTGAGGGTGGAAGGGCTCCTGAAGTGGCGGGTTGATCCATGCGGCGGTGGGCATGGAAGGCGGCTGTGGCAGCTTGCTTTTGAA
>JANMGB010000141.1:0-1070 GCA_031374415.1 Burkholderiales bacterium | reverse complement strand
CCAGAGTCGAGGCGTTCGCGCAGTTTTGTTTCGGTTTGGCGCGCACAGAGTTGGCGCCTCATTTTCGCACTTAAGGAGGCCCTGGTTAATGCAGACGATTCTCAAATCGGATTCAGCATGGGCGATTGTGGTGTCAGGTGTCAAGAATTGCAATCTTATCTGTTTGGCGCCTCCTTGGCGTTTTGATTTCGGACGATGAGTCTCCGTTGTTCGAATGCGGCGTGCGCCGAGTCGGCTCTTTCGTTCACGAGTTCTCAGGCGCTACGCACGCACACATGGCGTGTGCACGGCGGTGGCCAGGAGGTCGGAAGCTGCCGCTACTGCGGCTTCAGCGAGATCAAGGTGAAGGTGAATGCGCACGAGCTGTCGTGCAAGACCCAGTCGTTCTCCTGCGACACATGCAACAAGCAGCTTTCGAACCAGGCAACTTTTTACCAGCACCAGAAAAGCAAAAAACATTTGCGGCTTCTTGCTGCGCGGAAGAACGTGGTCTTCGTGCCGATTGCGATGGCCGCCCCGCAGCAGGTCGCTTTCGCGCCGCAGCCGCCGCCGCAGCCGCCGCAGCCGCAGCCGCTGCAGCTGCCGCTGCCGCCAAACGCCAGATCGGCGTCCTCATCGCGTCTCAAGCATAGCAGCATGTCGTGCGACAGCAACGCTCGCAACAACCCGCCCGCGCCCGTGCGCGCCGACGACGCTGCAAACTTTGCCGAGTTGTCGCGGCGCGAGCGTTATGCGGCTTCGTCGACGGCGACATCGTCAACGAGAGTTCTCGGTGGCATGACCGCGCGAGATTTCGCCGAGACGCGCGCGCGTCGCGGCCGTCGCTCAGGCGACGGCGATGATTTCGAGGTCGACGACGACGAACGCATTCGCTCTTCTGCTCCCAAGGCCGGCGACTATGCGCTTGCGTCAACATCGACTGCGCCGACAGGTGGCGGCGACGGCGACGGCGACCGCGCTGCCGCGCTTGACGGCAGCGGCCTCCAGCAGGGCGGCCGCGGTTTCAGCGGTGGCAATGTCGCGCAAGGCGATGTCAAGGCGACGGCATCACCGATGGCGCCTGCGTCGAG
>JANMGB010000060.1:0-4705 GCA_031374415.1 Burkholderiales bacterium | reverse complement strand
CATGGTCGAAGCCCGACGGCAAGCGAGCCCATCTCGATGAGAAACCACCAACTGGAGAGCCGTGTGCGGGAGAACTGCACGCACGGTTCGGAGGGAGGGGAGGGTGAGAGCCCTTTCCTACCCCTATCAGGAGGGTGCCTGAAGCACAACCCCCCGCGCGCACTCCATTCCTGCACGCTGCGCCTGCCAATGCGCCCCCTGTTCGCCTTGGCGAATCAACCTTTCAAATCCACTGAGACGGGGTACTAGGAACTCACCATGTAGTGGGGCGTCTTACGCTGGGGACAGCCTGATCCATATCGAACTGTTCTGTTCACCATCCCGACTTGGCCAACGTCCGGTCAGGCCTGGTCACGCCTGATGGGCGGTGTCTTTCACGTTAGGATCAGGCGCTGTTCAGTCGTTTGTCAACACGACAGACCCAAAAAAGCGGGCCGTTTGGCCCGCTTTTAAGTGCATAGCAAAATCGATTATTTCTTTTCCTTCAACTTCTTACACTCGGCCTTCATCTTGTCATCGGCCTTAGATTCATCCATCTTCTTACAGGCTTCCATTTTCTGGGCGTCGGTCATGGCGCCGCCATGGGAACCAGCCAGAGCGCCGAACGAGGCGAAAGCAAACGACGAAGCAATCAAAGCAGAAATGAAGTTGCGCATAGACAGTCTCCTGAGACTCAATAAACTTCAAACACCAAAATAGGTGCCAAAGCAATGTACTGCAAGCCGGGGCAACCGTTGTTTCCAAATCTGATGAACTTACGCCGGGTTGGCTGGGCATTGGTCGGCTTGCTGTGGGCCCTGGGCATACAGGCCGCACCGCGAACGCCGGCGAGCGATGCCGAGATACTCGAAAAGCTGCCCACCCGTGCTGGCGACGAGACGACGCGTGCGCTTCGCAACCTCCGGTCAACGCTGGCTCAGGCACCGACCGATGAGGCCGTCGCCGCCCAGCTGGCCACGCGCTACTTCGATCTGGCCATGGCCCGTGGCGATCCCCGCTACATCGGTTACGCCGATGCGGTGGTGCGGCGCTTTCCGGCCGCGCGCACCTCGTCGCTGCTGACCCTGCGCGCCATGCTGCTGCAGTACCGGCACGACTTCGCCGGCGCATTGAACGAATTGGATCAAGCCCTGATGCAGGACCCAGCCTATGCCGACGCCCACGCCTGGCGCGGTGCAATCTTTCTTGTGAAAGCCGACTACGCGGCTGCCCGGCAGGCCTGCGATGCCCTCCAGCGCCTGGGGCGTGACGTCCTGGCCGGCGGTTGCTTCGGCCTAGCCCAGGCCTACGGCGGTCAGCTCGACGCAGGCTACCAGACACTGCAAAGCAGCCTGGCACTGGCCGGTTTTCCCGACAACCAGGTCTGGCTACTGACCCGCCTGGGGGAGGTGGCTGCCTGGCGCGGCAAGCTGGCGCAAGCTGAGGCACACTACCGCGCAGCACTGGCCTTAGGGCGCGACGATGTCTACCTGCTGGCCGCTTGGGCCGACTTCCTGCTCGACGCTGGCAAGCCCGCTGAGGTGGTGCAG
Source organism: Burkholderiales bacterium (assembly GCA_031374415.1). GTDB lineage: Bacteria > Pseudomonadota > Gammaproteobacteria > Burkholderiales > Burkholderiaceae_C > CANHBY01. The sequence continues at coordinate 3,176 of JANMGB010000060.1, read as the reverse complement.
TGGCTGCGGTCCTGGGAGTCGTCCGACAGCCTGTTGCTGCGCCTGACCGAAGCGGAAGTGGCGCTTCACCTACCCGACGCAGCGCGTCACCGCCAGATGATGGCCGACCGCTTCGCCGCGGCACGTGCTCGGGGCGACACCACGCACCGTGCCGAAGAAGCGCGCTTCGAACTCCGTCTGCGCCAGGACGCGCAGACCGCAGTGCGCCTGGCACGCGACAACTACGCCGTGCAGCGCGAGCCGCGCGATGCACGCGTTCTGCTGGAGGCGGCCATCGCGGCGCAGGACAGTGCCAGCGCCGAACCGGTGCGCGATTGGTTGCGCACGAGCGGCTTTCAGGACGCTCGTCTGCGCCAGCTCGGCCAGGCCTCCGGCGTAGGCACACAATGAGCTGGCGCTGGCTGCTGGTGGGTTGCTGGCTGCTGGTGTGTGGGCCGGCACTGGCCCACAAGGCCAGCGACAGTTACCTGTTGCTCAACGTCCAGGGCGCGCAGGTGAGCGGGCAGTGGGACATTGCCCTGCGAGACATCGATTTTGCTCTCGGGCTGGATGCCAACGGCGACGGCGAGATCACTTGGGGCGAGCTGCGCCCCCAGCACCAAGCGGTGGCGGCCTGGGCCTTCAGTTCGCTGACGCTGGAGCGTGGCAGCACCTGCCCACTGCAGGCCAGCCAACTTCAGGTCGACGAGCACACCGATGGCGCCTATGCGGTGCTGACATTCGTCGCCACCTGTCCGGCCGGCGGTGGGGATCTGGCGGTGGACTACCGCCTGTTGTTTGATCTGGACAGTTTGCACCGTGGCCTGCTGCGTCTGGAGCTCGATGGCTTGACGCATTCGACCGTGATCGCGCCCGACACCCGCCGCCAGAGCTTTTCGGGGGAACGCGTCTCGCGGTGGGGCCAATTCGGCCGGTTTCTGGTCCAGGGCGTGTGGCACATCTGGATCGGGTTTGACCACATCCTGTTCCTGCTGTCCCTGCTACTCCCCGTGGTACTGGTGCGCGTGAGCGGCGCTTGGCGCGGGGTGGAGCGCCTGGGCGATTCGATGCGCGAGGTGCTGTGGGTGGTCACCTCGTTCACCGTAGCGCATTCCGTCACCCTGTCGCTCGCCGCCCTGGGCTTCATCGCGCTGCCTTCGCGGCTGGTCGAGTCGGCGATTGCATTGTCGGTGGTGCTTGCTGCGTTCAACAACATCGTGCCGCTGGTCAACCGGCAGCGCTGGCTGGTGGCGTTCGGTTTTGGCCTGATCCACGGCTTCGGTTTTGCCAGCGTGCTGGCCGAGCTGGGCCTGCCGCAGGACACCCTGGCCTTTAGCCTGGTGGGCTTCAACCTCGGGGTCGAAGCTGGTCAGCTGGCGATCGTGATCGCATTCTTGCCGGTGATCTTCTGGCTGCGAAACACGATTTTCTACCGGCGGGGCATGCTCGTGGGCGGGTCGTTGCTCATCATGCTGCTGGCCTTGGTTTGGCTGACTGAGCGGGCCTTCGACTTGAAACTAGTCGGCGCCTGAATGTGCGACGTTTGTCGGTCCAATACGCCTTGATCTGGCATAACCGCCGCCCACTGCTGACGGGTGCTGACGCGCGTACGCTGGGTAGAGTAGAGGGCAGGCGAAAGCCTGTACGTTGGGCCTTGCCTTTTGCCTATTTGAGTTTAAGAAACTGCCATGGCACGCCCTTTACGCACTGAGTTTTCCGGAGCGAGTTACCACGCAAGGCTCGCGCTTGCATCTGTAGTTCGTTTGCACTACGATTCAAAGATGAAATCCGCCGTCATCCCCCAAGTCCGCGTCGAGCCGGCGCTTCGCGCTGATCTTGATTCAGTGTTGCTGCCAGGTGAAACCCTGACCGATTTCGTCGAGGCATCGGTGCGCAACGCCATCGAGTACCGCCGCATGCAAACCAGCTTCACGGCGCGCTGCGAGGCGTCCCTGGCCAAGTACGAGCGCACCGGCGTGTCCATCCCTGCAGTACAGGTGATTGGCAAGCTCGAATCGATGTTGGCCAAGCGTCGAAAACAGCTCGGCGGATGAGCTACGTCGTCGAATTCACCGAGGACGCGGAAGACGACATTACCCGGCTTTACGCATTTTTGCTCGAACGCGCCGAGACGCTGGAAGATCTCGACCTCGCCGAGGCGGCGGTCAAGGTCGTCCGCGAGACGACGCTGCATCACCTGTCGACCACGCCTTTCAGCTATCGCAAGGTCGGTCCAAGCCCCACGCTTCGCGAACTGATCATTCCGTTCGCATCGACCGGCTATGTCGTGCGCTTCGACATCCGTAGCCCGGCGCTGGTATTGGTGATCGGCGCGCGTCACCAGCGTGAAGAGGATTTTCACTGACACGCAACGTTCAGGCTTTCGCCTGCTCTCCCTCATCAAACCGTGCATGCAGCTTTCCCGCACGTCCTGTTCGATGAGCGGGGGCTGGAAACGGGAGGCAACTCACCGCGCCAGTCCTCGACTCTACTGAAGGAGCGCACGAAGTCTGACTATCGGCTCATGATCGAATCTGGCCGGGTTTCTCAGAAAGGCGGGCAGTTCGCCCATGGAAATTTGTTTCCCTTGGCTGACAAACTGCTTTCGGAAATTTCAGCGTCCGACATACGGGAGACTTACAAATCAGTGTTTGAGCCGCTCCAAACGGCAGGCCACATATGCCATGCAAGTCGTTCGTGCGGTTCTGCGGTGGCGCGGGGTGGTCGTCGCAAATGATCCGTTGGGGCGTGAGACGGCTGGGCGCCGTCGCATTGTGATTGCACTTGCCCGAGGCAACCCAAAGCCGATACCACCGGAAAATCTGGGCACGCCGGTGGCGTGCTGCGACCAGAGCAAATCGAATAGCTGCTGACTACGAGTACCCCGTCTCAGTGAATTTGAAAGGTTGAATTGTTGCGGGGCCCATAGTGAAGTACACAGGCTGCTGGATTCCCGCCTGCGCGGGAATGACGTGGTGAGATGCCAACCCCTGCGCCCGTCATCCCCGCCGTCTCCCGTCATCCCCGCGCAGGCGGGGATCCAGGAGCGTGCCTGAGGCGCAACAGGCTCGCGCGCTCTCCATTCCTGCACGCTCCGCCTGCCAATGCGCCCCTTGTTCGCCTTGGCGAATCAACCTTTCAATTCACTGAGACGGGGTACCAGTGACGGCGGTCGGGTGACCGAAGGTGTCGGGCTG
>JANMGB010000054.1:0-2187 GCA_031374415.1 Burkholderiales bacterium | reverse complement strand
GATTCGCCGGCTGCGCCTCGCGTTCGGAGAGGCTCCTGAGCGCTTCGACGAGCTGATCCTCTCTGTCGTGAGGCGTTACGCCAGCTACGTCCACGACTTGCCCGCGACTCCACAAGCTCATTTTTGCGTGCCGGGTGGCTTGTTGAGATTGGGCCTGGAGGTGGGGTTCTTCTGCCTGCAGGGCTGCGACGGACGGATTTTTGCGGGTGACGCCACAATCGAGCGGCGCCGGGTGTTGGAGCCCCGATGGCGGCTGGCCGCCTTCATCGCCGGCCTGTGCTGCGAGCTCTACCGTGTTTCGACGGAGATCTCGGCGGTGGCACCGGACCAACGAGTCTGGCCCAGCCAGACGCAGCCGCTGGGTGATTGGCTTGTGCAAGCACACGTGTCCCAATACACCGTCCAGTGGCACCAATCGAAGCGTGCCATGCTGCCATGGGGGCTGCTCGGCCTGCATCACATTCTCACGCCTCAGACCTGGGCTTACCTTGGCCAAGACAATGAGGATATTGCTGCCGATCTCCTTTGCAGCGTGGCCGGCTTGGCGGCCCCGGACAATGTCTTGGATGACTTGGTCCGCCACGCCTTGGCGGTGGTGGTCGAACAAGACCTCCAGCGGCAGGCCAAGGGCGACGGTCAAGTTCATTGCGCCTCACATCTCAAGCGCTTCGTACTGCAAGCCATTCGGGTGTTGATGACGAGTCATCCGCGGTGGCAGGTCAACCGCGACAACGGCATGGTCTTGAGGGGGCCCGAGGGGGCCTACTTGCGCTGGCCCCACGCCAGTCACAGCCTGTTGGCCGGGTTGGCGGCCTTGGGGCTGCCGGGGCTGCCCAAGCACGCTGACGAGCTACTGAGGCAAATGGACGAGATTGGCATGGTGTCCTCCAAGGAGAACATTTCTGCGGTGGTGCCCGGCACGGGCGAGGTCGTGCGCGCGGTTCGAATCCTGGAGCCGGACTGGGTGCTTCACTTCCTGCCGCCACAGGAGCGTGGAATGGCTCCCGTACGTCCTCTTGAGGCGCAGGTCAGCCTTGATGTCAAAGAACCTCACCCGCCGCCGCTCGAAGCTGAGATCACACAGCGCACGAATGAGCCTGCAGAGAAGCCAGCCTGGGCAACGCCCTTGCCGAAGGTGGTGCGGCAGTTCTTGGCGCCGAGTCAGTTGCCCAGTGTCCTGCGCGAGGTGTTGAGGGCGCTGCTGATGGGATTGGACAAGGACGACGACCCTGCCGAGGTGGCAGAGATCGCCCAGGGCATCTTCGTGAGTCAAGCCGCCCTGCAGGCGCGCGAAGTCAATATGGCCTACGCAGTTCGCCAACTCAAAGAAGCTGATCTCCTGACCAACCCAGGCTTTCCCGTGAGCACGACGCTGCGGGGAGTGCAGGTCACGGGTCTGGTGCTCAAGCGCCAGTGTTTGCGGCCTATCGCATAGAGGAAGCGGGTGATGCTGTTAAGACCGTATGAAATGCCCTGGCGCCAAGCCACCGAGGGCTACGCTGCCATCCTGTGGTTCATCACCGCGGTCGTGCTGAGCTACGGCGTGGCCACGCAGCAGCTCGTCGCGACCCTTGGAATGCCCCTGATGTGGTTTTGCTTGGGGCTTGGGGCCCGGCGAAGCCGGCAGGCTTGGCACATCCTCAAGCTGCGTGCCGCCCTCACCGGGCGTCAAATGGAAGTCATGTCCATGAGCACCTTGGCCCAGTTGTGGACTCGCCATGCCGGAGTCTTCTTGGGGCTTGGCTTTGAGTGGAAGCCGGTGCACTCGCAGCGCCTCTATGAGCTGTCCAAGGTGGATTACAGGGAGTTTGAGGTACCCGCCTGTTTGCAGTCCTGGCTGCGCCCGCCTGGCCCACCTCAACCTGAGTCGGAGATTGGCTTGCCCTACATCCACGGGGTCGAGCCAAAGGAGGCTCCGCTGTATCGCCCACTGCAGAACTTTGAGGGCGGCACCTTATTGGTGGGCACGACCCAGGCCGGAAAAGGCGTTGTTCTCGGCCACCTGATCTCCCAAGCGGTTCGCCGCGGCGAGGTGGTGATCGTCATTGATCCCAAAAACAGTCATCGCCTGCGCCGGGTTGTAGAGAAGGCTTGTGCGGCCTACCGCGGCCCAGACACCTTCCTCGAATTCCATCCGGCATTCCCCCATCGCGGTGTGCGGCTGGACTTTCTATTCAATTGGCAAAA
>JANMGB010000071.1:0-1149 GCA_031374415.1 Burkholderiales bacterium | reverse complement strand
GCCCAAACACGGCCGCATTGGCCGCAATCAACGGCACAATCACACGCGTCCCATCGCTTCGAGTGCCGCGTTTGTTGTATTGCGTGTACGTCACCGACGCCACCGTCGTCGCAGTGCAAAACGTGCCCGCAAACAAAACGTGTCGAGAAATGGCTCTGACGAAAGTGCTCACTGCGAACACCGCGTCAGAATGAACAGTGACGAAAACCATCCTGTGCAACTCAAACTTTTCTGTGATGTGCTGGTGCTGGTGCGGCGCGGTTCTCTCACCTTTACGTTGTATACAGCACAGGGGCCGGTTGTCTTTTCGCCGTGAGGCGTGCCACCGTGTGGCGTGCAAGTGACTCTTTCGAGCGGCGGGTTTCCCCACGATCACAGGAGCACTGGAGCCAACTCGAACCATCGGCACCGGCCCCTGCACTCGCGATAAAAACGTCGAGTTTTCCTCCGACGTAGTCCACGGCAGCTGACGGGGCTTCTCTTCTCTTCATGACGTTTTTTCAAGACGTCGTGTCACGCGATTGATAACCGCGCTGCAGCTGCAAGCCAGCGTTTTGTCAAGTCAACAGTCGCACACGTGCGCCCCAGTCGCCACAATGCAGCATCATGTTGCGGCTGCGTGCCTGGCGTTGTTCAACTGTCAAACGGCACTTTCCGTTCTCGTCGACGCGATTCACACCATCCTACTTCTTGAATATGTGCATCTACTCAGCTTGAACATGTTCACATCGCTGCATGACGCCAGATCGGCCTCAACGAACGAGAAACAATCCTTTGCGACGCCAGACACTGCCGGTGCGATGCGGCCACACGCAGAGTGCAACAGTCGGCATGTAGCATCAATCACATACTGTTCTTGTGACTCATGACGTGTGCAGCGGCTGGTTGGCGAGATGCCGACGCTGACAACTGCCGTTTTGTCTTTCGCGTGCTGTGGAAGGCCCCGCATGTCGTTGGACGAGTTCGAGGTGCTCGCTTCGTGTTCTGACACGTCTCATGATGCAATCACGTGCGGGAGAGCACCTAAGAATGCTGTTCAACCTTCGAAGGAAAGCACAACATCTTTATTTAAAGAAGTAGGATGGTGTGAATCGCGTCGACGAGAACGGAAAGTGCCGTTTGACAGTTGAACAACGCCAGGCACGCGGC
>JANMGB010000070.1:0-1616 GCA_031374415.1 Burkholderiales bacterium | reverse complement strand
TGTGGCGCGCGTCGAGCGGGGCGCACCCACGGGCTTGGTGTGCTGGAACGCGCGGGGACGGTCGCGGCCTGCCGACTCGTGCGCGTCGATGGCGAAGAGGCACTCGGTCGCGTTCTTGTCGCGCTGTGCACCACCGTGTCGCACTGCGGGCACTTCTTGTAGCGCCAGTTGAGCACGCGCTCGAAGCGGACGGCGTAGATCTTGCCGAACGCGGTCGCGACGAGCCTACGGCGCTCAAGGCCGACCGCGGCACTCAGCTCCGCCAGCTCGGCGTCGCCGACGATGAACTCGTGGCACATGGCGCACGAGCGCTCGCGGCGACGGCGGCGCACGCGGCGCAGCGCTGCACGTTGTGCTTGCAGTCCCCGCAGCGGCGCGGCGCCGGCTCGCGGTGCCGGCGCTTGAAAAGGTCGCGCTCCGCCTCGTCGGCATCTCCGCCAACACCCCCGCCTCGACGCGCGGCGTCAGCTGCTTCGTGACAGCGCTCGGCCATTGGACGACGGCCGGTCGTCCTCGTGCACCATTCGCTTGTACAGCGGGTTTGATTTGTCATCGAGCATCTTGACAAACGCCGGTCGGCGCCAGCTGGTGGATCTTGATGAACGGGAGCGTGCGTGACGTCGTGAGCGCAAACACGTCGCTCGCATTGACGCCGACAAGACTGGTCACCGCGCGATGCACCACTCCAGCAATCGACATGGCCGACGAGTCGGTCGGCACCTCGCCCAGCCACACCTCGGCCGTGAACCAGCCGTCGCGCTCGTGCATCTGCTGCGCTGTGCTGGCCGGTAGGCAGCTGTGTGCCACCAACTTGACGCCATCCCACGTGATCGCTTCGGGCGCGTACGCTTCGTAGGCACGCTGCCACAGCAGCCGCTCGATGACCGCCGGCACGCGCGGCTCGTCGACGATCCAGTCGCAGACGAGCCGCGCCATCGCGTCGTCGACACCACACACGCCGACGCACACCGAACCAGGCATCAACGACAGCTGCGCGCTGCCCAGCACCGACGTGTCGATGCCCTCCTTTTTCAGCTCGGTTTTGTCGAGATGACAAACGGCTCGAGCTGCCACGCTGTTGAAACCGAAGAGCGCAGACACATCGGCAAGCGCTGGTGCGCACTCTCGCCGTACACGGTCGCGACCGGCTCGCGCTGCGGCTTCGCGCGCGGCTGCTGCTGCTCTCGCAGGTGCGGAAACTCGGGCATCTGAGCCAAGCTCGAGAACTTTGCCGAGTGGCGCTCGTACACGACGCGGTCGCGCCACGCGGTGCTGCTCAGGCACCTCGGCCACGTCGCGCTCCTCTTTCGCTCTCGAACCAGAACGCGATGTGCGGCGGCGTCAATGCCTGACGTGTCGGCGCCCACTTGTTGTGCCAAGGCGATCCAGTCGATAGCGCGCTCAGGCGACGCAGGCCTCAGCACCATGCCGAACTCGTCAGGAAAAACTCAGATTTTGGACAAGTTCTGTTGTTGCGCTTCACGTGCACCAATACCAATCTCCAATCTGTCACAGAAATAAAAAGAAAGAATCCAGCTTCATGGATTGACAAAACGCTCATGAAAGCCGGCCGACGTTGTATTCTGAAGCGGCTGCAGCGCCGTCGATGTTCATCC
>JANMGB010000047.1:0-1909 GCA_031374415.1 Burkholderiales bacterium | reverse complement strand
GCGCTTGGCTGGCTGCTCGGCCAGGATGACGCGCAACATCTCCACCATCAGCCCATGGCTGGCCAAGGAGCGCAGCCGGCTGACCCGGCGTCGCCCTCGGGGGAGCTGCGCAAGGTCGTCATACAAGTGCGGCGCGTCTTCACGTGACAGGGTCACCATCATCTCGAAGGGTGTGAACGAAGAGGTGCTTTGCTTTGATTTCATGATGCCCGGCCCTCTCCAAATTCCGCACCCACATGGGCCATGCCAACATGCTGGTATCCGCGCACATTGGCAAACATGGCGTCAGCCACCTCCACCACACGCTGTGCCCCAAAAACCTCCCGAAGGGCTTTCTTAAACATGAATGCTCCCCCGCCGGCCAGCAACACACTCTGAACGTCGTCAACCTCGCCAAGCTGCCGCAGCATGGCGCCAACCGCTTGCTGCGCCACGCTGTCCGCAATGGCCCTCATTCGGGCCAGGCTGTAGGTGCGGGTGCCAAGCACGAGGCTTTTGCCCTGCCGGAGCGCGTGGTCGATGGCCTCCACCGCCTGGTAGGGTCGCCCCAGCTCCGCACTGATGTCTTCAGCAATCAATTGCAGAATGTCAATGACGCCGCGGTTGACGGAGTGGCTGCGTTTGGCAGACAGCTTTCGCCCCCGAATCACAAGCCAATCAAATGTTCTTGAACCTGGGTCAACTACCAGGTGCCACTGCGCGTCGTTCATGAAGTCGTCACCCCGATTGGCAACCCTGTCAAACAGGGCGCCCTGAGGTTGTGCGATTACCAGGGTGTTTTTGACGACGACGGATCGGCCACCACCTACATCGTGCTTGCCGGTCATCAACTTCATCAGATCTGCTTTGCGTGTCTTGAGATGTGAGACGGGCAAGCCCACCACCAGCAGGTCAATCGTGTCGACTTTCATCATCCTCATGGCGCCACGCGCCAGCGCGAGGTACTCAGGCGTTTGGATGTAGTTGTCGTGAACTTGAGTCGGCCGAAACCCATCGGAGGCCAAGACCACGTCGGGGCCGACTTCGTAGAACAGTCCACCCAGGGGAATGGCGACCGTGTCTCTGCGATCAGCCCCTAAGCTGTCTGCCGGGTCTCTCGGCTGGGGATAGGCCAGTGAAGGGAAGCTGGCGCAGCGAATTTCACCGCCTTGCGCGCCGAGCACGTATTTGGTTTGTCCGTAACCCACATCGATGGCTCGGACAACAGGGAATTCAAGAGAGGACATTCGGACTCCTTTTTCAGTGGGGTGATGGGTGCGCTCAAGCATTGCCGTCGCCACCCACCACTTCCATCAAGAATCCGCCCCTCCCTGCCCCCCTTTCCGTGGTCCACAGGCCCGAATGGGCGCTGTTCGGGCGGTCACCTCAAGTCCGCCAGCGACGCGGTCACTTCTCGCTGGAGCCACCGATGCCCGAGTTGGCGAGCCAGGATGCTCACAATGCCCCAGGCCAAGCCGGCCGCAATCGCCGGTACGAGCCCCAACACGATCATCACGAGCACGTAGAGGGCAAACGATTGCATGACGTCCATGGGCATCACCAGGCGTGGTGAGATTCCCCTGACGACATTCACTTGCTCACCGGTCGATTGGTTGTGGAGCCCAACGACCCGGGTGCCCTTCAAGATGAGCACGACGTGCTGACCAGGCCGTGCGGGCAAGCTCGGATGGTCCCAAACGAAGGGCAGCTCAATGCCCGGGCTGGGGTGGCCCAGTCCAGCAAGAATGCGCAGCTCGCGCACCTCGGGTCGATGGGGGTGAACAGGGTGTACGCTGACCACGTCACCGGCAAGAAAATCCAGCATGGCGTTCTCCAAAAAATGGGAGAACCAAGCTCTCATCGAAGCCCGTCTCGTCAAGTGGTGCGGTTCAAGTCGAGCCTCACCAGGTAGTTCAGCCGGACTTCAGAT
>JANMGB010000378.1:0-1130 GCA_031374415.1 Burkholderiales bacterium | reverse complement strand
CACTGGTTGAGGCCGACGTAGACGGCGTACATGCGGTGCAGGTTCTGCATGCCGCAGCAGCAGTGCGCCAGCTCGACGAAGCGCTTGACCATGCTGAGGCGCATCTGCGCGTCGTCGGTGACGCGCACTATTTCCGACGCCACCCACAGCTGATGCGGTTGAACTGGTTGATGATGCGCTTGATGTTCGGGCAGACGCACGCGGGCGTCCTTCATCCAGGCGTGCGACATCAGCTCGCTCCGTCGCACGAGCGCAAAGTCGGCGCGCGCCGCCAGCGCCATCTGCCGCGCGACCTCGACCGGGTGGTAGTCAACCACGGTGAACGGCTCCTCGGCGTGAACGGCTCCTCGATCGAGCTCGTCGCCGCAGTACTTGAGCATTTTCTTGGTCGGCGCCTCGTAGACCGGCCGCTTGCGGTGAAACGGCAGCGCCGTCTCGCCCGGCGACACGCGGTACCAGAGCGCAAGCGAGTCGGCCACGTCGGCGCGCTGCCACCAACAACTGCGCGAGTTGGCAAACAGCTCGCTGTCGGCGAGAAAGTCGCTCGCGTAGTGCCGCAACAGCCACGAGTCGAGCACGTAACAGACCTGGGCGCGCGTGCGTGACACGATCGCGTTGCGCTGCGAGCCGCTGAGCCGCGCTTCGGCGCCAGCGCGTTGAAGCGACGCAGTGGCTTGTCGAACCGGTCGACGAGACAGTCGAAGAGCGAGCGCGGCGTCGTGAACGAGCGGAACGTTTGCAGCCAGAGCGCGACAAAGGCAGCGTCGACGCCACTCGCCAACGGCAGCAAGCGCTGTTCGAAGAGCGCGCGCACACATGCCGCCCTCAATCGCCGGCTCGCTGCCAGCCGCGCTCGAGACGGCGAGGCGCAGCTCGCGCTGCTTGGCCTGCGTGACGCGCGCCAGCGGGGCCGGTGCGGCCCACTGCAGAAACTGCGTGACGCGCCGCGAGCCGTGGAAACTGTCGAGTGCGCCGTCGTCGAGCCGGGTGTCGAGCCGATCGCAAACGTCAATCGGATTGTCCCAGCCGTCGGTGGTGACGCACGCGACAAGCGGAACCGCGACGTTGCCGCCGCGGTCGCCGCTCACGTCGAACCAGTCGCTGCCGTTTGTCGCCAGCTTTGAGTCGAC
>JANMGB010000039.1:0-10843 GCA_031374415.1 Burkholderiales bacterium | reverse complement strand
GCGGGGATGACGGGCACAAGCGGGGATGACGGGCACAGGCGAGGATGACGGGCACAGGCGAGGATGACGGGCGCAGGGGTTGGCATCTCCCCATGTCATTCCCGCGCAGGCGGGAATCCAGCAGCCTGTGCACTTCAACATGGGCCTCGCAGCAATTCAACCTTTCAAATCCACTGCGACGGGGTACCAGGGCCTGTTCGGAGCAGTCCCAGTACCAGCTGCCGTAACGCCCCCCATGGGCCGTTGGGCCAAGCGGGGTGCTTGAGGCCTTTGATGACCCCGTCGCATTCGTGAGCGGCTTGGAGCCAGCCCTGCAAGCGCTCGGTGGCCAAGCGCGGGATGAGCCGCTCGAACAAGCGCTCTTTCACACCCCAGACCCGCGCTTCGCGCAGGGCCATGGGCAGGGGCTGGCGGGCTTGCACCGCGTTGTGTACGCGGTGCAGGGCTCGGATGTCTTCGCTCAGGGTCCAGTGCACCAGCACAGCCGCTTCGCCTTCGGCCTCCAGGCCCGCAAGCATGCGCATGGCGCGCTCGGTCTGGCCTGACCAAACGGCCTCGCCCAGACTGAAGACGTCGTAGCGGGCCACGTTGAGCACGGCCTGTTGGATGTCGCTCAGGCTGAGCTCACCCTCGGGATAGAGCAGGCTGAGTTTTTGGATTTCTTGGTGTGCGGCGAGCAGGTTGCCTTCCACTTGATCGGCAAAGAAGCTCAGGCTGTGTTGGCCCGCCTCTCCCGCGTGCACACGTTGGCCTTGGGCCGCCAGGCGTTGCGCAATCCAGGTGGGCAGGGTCTTGCGATCAACGGTGTCGACACGCACCATCACGCCGGTCTGCTCCAAGGCGGTGGCCCAGGCGCTTTGTTGCTGCTGGCGGTCGAGGCGGGGCAAGAGCACCAGGGAGACTGCCTGCGGATCGAGTTGGGTGCAGTAGCGCTGCAGAGCTTCTGAGCCGTCTTTGCCAGGCTTGCCCGAGGGGATGCGAATTTCGATGAGCTGGCGCTCTCCAAACAGACTCATGGATCGGCTGGCACCGAGCAGGGCACCCCAGTTGAAGTGGGCGCCGGCGACGGTGTGCACTTGTTTTTCGGTGCACCCCGCCGCACGGGCGGCGGCGCGCACGGTGTCGGCGGCCTCTTGCACGAGCAGGGGCTCGTCACCCCAGATGGTGTAGAGGGGCTTGAGGGCCCCGGCTTTGCCCAGGTGGGCCTTGAGTTGATCGGCACGAACTTGCATGGGTGAGGATGTCGTCGTGACCCTCAGGGCATTTTCACAGCGACCAGACGTCGCATGACCTGGTCGGCGAGGTCGGTTTGCATGGAGCGAACGACGGTGATTTCTTCTTTCTCTTTGGCCAAGGCTTGCGATTCGTTGTAGGCCATGCTGCGCACCACGACGAGCTCGGTGGGGCCCAGGAGTTCCTTGCCCGCCAGCGTGCGCAGGCGGAATTTGAAGCGGTAGGCCAGGTTGATGGAGCGGATTTGGCCTGCGAGGGTCACGGCCCCCTTGCTGCGCTCAGGGGAGTCGGCCAAGACTTCGAAGATGGCGTCGGCTTGGGCCGTGTCGTTGATGACGCGGGTGGTGCGGCTGGTGTTGATCAGCAGGCGCAGTTCGTCGGCCATCGGGGCCTGCACGGCAAAGCCACTGAAAGCCATTGTCTTGAAGGGCAGGTCGGGGATCTGGCGCGGCGCAAAACCGCACGCCCCCAAAACCACGGCGCCCAGCGCGCTCAGGTAAAAGTGAAACTGTCGGCGTTGCATGCGGGCTTTCGGAGGATGAGAATCAGCCCAGCACAATGTTCACCAAGCGACCCGGCACAACAATCACTTTTTTGATGGCGGCACCTTGGGCGAATTTGATGAAATCGGGACTGGCAAGGGCAGCGGCTTCGATGGCCGCATTGTCGGCCTCAGCCGGCACTTTGAGTGCGCCGCGCAACTTGCCGTTGACCTGCAGCATCAAGGACAACTCGTCTTGCACCAAGGCGGTGTCATCCACCTCGGGCCAGGGCGCGTCGAGCAGATCACCGTGGCGCGCTGCAAAGCCGAGCTCTTGCCACAGCACCCAGGTGATGTGGGGGCAGGCCGGATAGAGCACGCGCAAGAGCAAGCCTAAGCCTTCCGCAGCCAGGGCCGGTCGCTGGGCATCGTCGGGCAGCTTTTCAAGCAGGTTCATCAGCTTCATGCAGCCGGAGATGACGGTGTTGAACTGCAAGCGCTCGTAGTCGAAGTTGATTTGTTTGAGCACCAAGTGGAACTCTCGGCGGGTGGCTTTGCCGGCGTCGGTGAGCACCTGGGCTGCCGGGAGGTCGGGCGGGCATGCGGCAGCGAAGGCCCATACGCGACGCAAGAAACGGTGCGCCCCCTCGACGCCTGAGTCGTTCCATTCGAGGGTTTGCTCGGGCGGCGAGGCGAACATGACAAACAAGCGGGCCGTGTCGGCACCCAGCTGTTGGATGAGCGCTTGGGGATCCACGCCGTTGTTCTTGGACTTGGACATGGTGGTCCAGCCCTCGTAGTGCACCGGCTGGCCGTCTTGTTTGGCGGTGACGCTGAGCACTTTGGCGTGCTCGTCGCGCACGATGTTGAGGTCGTGGGCCCAGAAGTAGTTTTTGCCGCCGCTGTCACCCACGCGCAGATAAGCTTCATTGAGCACCATGCCTTGGGTGAGCAGCTTGGTGAAGGGCTCGTCGAGCTTGACCAGCTTCAGGTCGCGCATGACCTTGGTCCAAAAGCGCGCATACAGCAAGTGCAAAATGGCGTGTTCGATGCCGCCAATGTACTGGTCCATGGGCATCCAGTAGGCGGCCCCCTCGCCCACCATGGCTTCGGTGTTGTGGGGGTCGCAGTAGCGCATGAAGTACCACGACGAATCCACAAAGGTGTCCATGGTGTCGGTTTCGCGGCGCGCAGGGCGGCCACACACCGGACAGGGGACGTTCAAGAAAGCGGCATGTTTGTTGAGGGGGTTGCCGCTGCCATCCGGGACGACGTCCTCGGGCAGCACCACCGGCAGGTCTTTTTCAGGAACCGGCACAGCGCCGTGCTGATCGCAGTGGATGATGGGGATGGGGGTGCCCCAGTAGCGCTGGCGGCTGATGCCCCAGTCGCGCAGGCGCCAGGTGGTTTTCTTCTCGCCCAGGCCGAGGGCTTGCAGGTCGGCGGCGATCGCATCGACCGCTTGGCTGTGCTTGAGGCCGTCGTATTTGCCTGAGGCCACGAGCACGCCCCGTGTTTTCTCGCCATACGCGTCTCGCCACACTGCGGGGTCGAAGGGGGGCTGGCCAGGCACCTCGATCACGACTTTGACGGGCAGCTCGTAGCGACGTGCAAACGCAAGGTCGCGTTCGTCGTGGGCCGGCACGCCCATGACGGCCCCGTCGCCATAGCTCATCAAGACGTAGTTGCCGACCCACACGGGCACGGCTTGCCCGCTCAAGGGGTGCCGGACGTACACGCCCGTGAAGACGCCTTTTTTTTCTTGGGTGGCGAGCTCAGCTTCGGTGGTGCCGCCGGCTTTGCACTCTTCAATGAAGGCCACGACCGCCGGGTTGCTGCGGGCGGCGTGCTGGGCCAAGGGGTGCTCCGGGGCCACGGCGCAGAAGGTGACCCCCATGAGGGTGTCGGCCCGGGTGGTGAAGACGTACAGGCGGCCATCGTTGACGAGCTGGCCCAGGGCGTCACGAATGTCGTGGGGGAAGGCCAAGCGCACGCCTTCGCTTTTGCCGATCCAGTTTTCTTGCATCAGGCGCACGCGCTCGGGCCAGCCGGGGAGCTCGGTTTGCACTTGGTTGAGCAGTTCGTCGGCGTAGCGGGTGATGGCGAGGTAGTAGCCGGGGATTTCGCGCTTTTCCACGAGCGCGCCACTGCGCCAACCTTTGCCGTCGATGACTTGCTCGTTGGCCAGTACGGTGTGGTCAACCGGATCCCAGTTGACGACTTGGGTGCGGCGCTCGGCGATGCCGGCGTCCAACATCTTGAGGAACAGCCATTGGTTCCAGCGGTAGTACTGGGGGGTGCACGTGGCAATCTCGCGGCTCCAGTCGATGGCCAGGCCGAGGGCCTGCATCTGGCCTTTCATGTACGCGATGTTGTCGTAGGTCCACTGGGCCGGGGGCACCTGGTGCTTCATGGCCGCGTTCTCAGCCGGCAGGCCGAAGGCGTCCCAGCCCATGGGCATGAGCACGTTGTAGCCCTTCATGCGCAGCTGGCGCGTCATCATGTCGTTGATGGTGTAGTTGCGCACGTGGCCCATGTGCAGCTTGCCGCTGGGGTAGGGCAACATCGAGCAAGCATAGAACTTGGGGCGGGTGGTGTCTTCGGTGACGCGGTAGGCGTCAGCTTGGGTCCAGGCGGCTTGGGCAACGCGTTCGATGTCGGTGGGTTTGAAGTCAGGGGTCATGGGGAGGGGGTCTGTCGGGTACGTCCTATCAAACAATCAGATCACAAGCGCATCAGCCACTGTGCCGCAAGATCACGCAGTCCCTGATGGGCCGTTGTAGCCCGTCAACGACTCAGCGGGGCGTCGCCAAGGGTTCGGTCACGAAACCAATGCGGGTCAAGCCGGCTTTTTGCAGCACGCCCATGAGCTCGGCCACACGCCCGTAGGGCACGTTGCGGTCGGCGCGCAGTTGGACATCGGGTTGGGGGTTTTGCTGGGCCGCGGCTTGGATGCGCGCCACGAAGTCGTCGTCGCTGAGGGACTCATTGCCCACGTAGCGCAACCCCGCCGCATCCAGAGCCACTTCGATGAACTGCGGGGTCTCAGAGGCTTGGGCCGCATCCGTGCGGGGCAGCTCCAACTTGAGGCTCGAGGTCATGAGGGGCGCGGTGATCATGAAGATCACCAACAGCACCAGCATGACGTCGATCAAGGGCGTCATGTTGATGTCGCTCATGGGCGTGGGGCCCGTGGTGCGCTCTAAGCGTCCGAATGCCATGGCATCAAGCCTCGACCGGGCGGCGCACGGGCTCGCCTGACGCTTGCGTCAGGTCGAGCTGCATTTCGCGCAGATCGTGGGCAAAGCCTTCGAGTTCGACCTCGCACAAGCCGACGAGCTTGCCGAAGATGTTGTAGGCCAGCACGGCAGGGATGGCCACGGCCAAACCCGCAGCCGTCATGATGAGGGCCTCGCCCACCGGGCCGGATACGCGCTCGACCGTGAGTGAGCCCCCCGCCGAGATGCTGACCAGGGCATGGTAGATGCCCCAGACCGTACCGAACAAGCCAATGAAGGGTGAGGTGCTGCCAATGGAGGCCAACAACACTTGCCCAAACTGCAGCGGGGCGAGCACCGCGTGCAAGGCATCGCGCAGGCGGCGGGTGAGCTGGGAGGCGCGGTGGGCCTTGGATTCAAGCGAGGGGCCTTGGGGCTGGACAGTGGCAGCCGCCACCAAGGGCATGACCAAGCCCTCGCGGTCGAGGGTGCGCAGGGCGGTGCTCGCGGCCTCCAGGGTGGGGGCCGACCAAAAAGCGGGCACGGCGCGGGCGATGTCTTTGCGGGCACGCTGCATGAGCCAGGCTTTCCAGAAAATCACCACCCAAGCGCTGACGGACATCAGCAACAGCAAGCCCGCCACGGTGTGGGTGACGATGTCGCCTTGCTGCCAAAAATGTGCGAAACCATCCATGTGTTCATGCCTCCTGGGATGATGAAACTCGGGCGTGGCTCAACGTAAACCGAGAACGTCGTTCATGTCGAAACAACCTGTGCGCTGGCCCATCAAAAAGCGAGCGGCGCGCAAGCTGCCTTGGGCGTAGGTGGCCCGGCTGGAGCTTTTGTGGGTGATTTCAATGCGCTCGCCGATGCCGGCAAACAGCACGGTGTGGTCACCCACCACGTCGCCGCCACGGATGGTGGCAAAGCCGATGGTGGAGGGGTCACGCTCGCCCGTGACGCCTTCGCGGCCGTAGACCGCACAGTCTTGGAGATCGCGGCCCAGCGCTTGGGCGACGACCTCGCCCATTTTCAGGGCGGTGCCGCTGGGGGCATCGACCTTGTGGCGGTGGTGGGTTTCGATGATTTCGATGTCGTAGCCTTCGTTCAAGGCGCGTGCCGCACGGTCCAGCAGCTGCATGACCACGTTGACGCCCACGCTCATGTTGGGGGCGACGACCATGGCCATGTGAGCAGCGTGGGCCTGCAAGGCGGCCTTTTCGGCGCTGGAAAAACCCGTGGTGCCGATGACGGCTTTGACACCGAGTTCACGACACACGGCCAGGTGCGCCAAGGTGCCTTCGGGGCGGGTGAAGTCGATCAGGACGTGGGCGCCGCCCAAGCCGGTGGCGAGGTCGCTGGTGACGTGCACGCCACAGGGCTGGCCGAGGAAGGCGGCTGCGTCAAGCCCCAAACCCGCGCTGCCTGCGACATCGAGCGCACCACAGAGTTGCATGTCGGGGGCGGCTTGAACGGCTTCGATGAGCATGCGGCCCATGCGGCCTGTGGCTCCGGCCACGGCAATGCGGATGGGGGTGGGGTCAGACATCAGCGGGGCTCCAGGGGCGGGTAGGTGCGCACGGCGCCGACAGGGCCGGGCTCAGGTGTGCGAGCAGGCGCCTCGGGCGCCGGCAGGGCTTTGATTTGCTCCGGCGTCAGGGCCAGCGAGGGCACCTTTTTGACCGGCTTGGCGGTGTCGATGGAGGCCACGAACTCACGTTCGGCGGGCAGCTCCGGGGCGTCGATGCGGGCCATGCGTTCGCCCTGAAAGCGCACCACGACGTTGCGTTGCTGCGGGGCCGCGCCAGCGCGCCGAATGGTGAACACATAGTCCCAACGGTCTTCATGAAAAATGTCAGCCACCATGGGCGAGCCGAGAACATCACGCACTTCGGCCCGGGTCATGCCCACGCGCACTTGCTCGACTTGCTCGCGGGTGATGACGTTGCCCTGGACAACTTCGACTCGGTAGGGCGTCACGATGCCCAAAAAGGCGTCCGTGCGCTGGCCCGCGCAGGCCCCCAGCAGGCTCAGGCTACCAAGGACGGCGCAAAGGTAAAAACGTGGACGGGTCACAAACATGGCATGGGCACCCCAAAAAACGACCCTGCAGATGGCGTGGGGTCACGATCTGCGGGCTCGATATGATCGGGAGATTCTAGGGCTTGTTCGCAGGCCACCACATCAACCCCTGCCGCTTGCGCACTGAACACTCTTGCCATGACCCACGCTGAAGAGCTAAAAAGCAGCGGCCTCAAAGCCACCCTGCCTCGAATCAAGATTTTGGAGGTCTTTCAGACCTCGCCGCTGCGACACATGACGGCTGAGGACGTGTACAAAATTTTGCTCCACGACAGCGCCGATGTGGGCCTGGCCACGGTGTACCGGGTGTTGATGCAGTTTGAGCAGGCCGGGATTTTGACGCGCCATCATTTTGAAGGTGGCAAGGCGGTGTTTGAGCTCAATGAGGGCCAGCACCATGACCACTTGGTGTGTCTGGACTGCGGGCATGTGGAAGAGTTTTTTGACGCCGAGATCGAAAAGCGCCAGCGTGCTGTGGCGGTGGCGCGGGGCTTTGAGTTGCAAGACCATTCGCTGGCGCTGTATGCCGCGTGCACGAAGAAGGATTGCCCCCACCGGGGATAGCGCAGGGCCCTACAATCGCGCCCCACTTCTCGCATCCTCAGCATGTTCAACAGCACCCTGATTTACCGCATTGGCTCCTGGGAGCCGCCCGCCCGTGAAGAGATCGAAAGCCGCCTGGATCAGGCCCGTTTTGTGGAGTGTGGCGCTTCGCAGTTGGAATCGGTGGGTTGGGTGGCGCCGCGCGGCGAGAAGCACGCGTTTTTGATGGAGGGCGTGGGGCGGCAGTTGATTTTGAAGCTGTGCGTGGAGCGCAAGGCCGTGCCCAGCGCCGTGGTCAAGGTGCAGCTGGAGCAACAGCTTGAAAAAATCGAGGCCGACACGGGCCGACGGCCCAAGGGCAAGCAAGCCAAAGAATTGAAGGAAGACATCGTGCACAGCTTGTTGCCCAGGGCGTTTGCCAAGCGCTCGAGCACCCTGGTGTGGATTGACCCGCAGGCGCAGTTGATCATGCTGGGCACGGGCAGCGTGAAGGCGGCGGACCGCATCGTCAGCATGCTGGTGGAGTTGCTCGGCGGGGGCATTCGGCTGACGCTGCTGCAAACGACCACCTCGCCCGCCACGGCGATGGCGCAGTGGCTGCAAAGCCGCGAGGCACCTGCCGAGTTCAGCATTGACCGGGAGTGTGAGCTCAAGCAACCCGACAGCGAAAAAGCCTCGGTGCGCTACGCACGGCACACCCTGGACATCGACGAGGTGGCGCTGCATATCCAGCAGGGCAAGCTGCCCACGCAGTTGGCCATGACCTGGAACAGCCGAGTTTCGTTTGTGTTGAGCGAGTCCATGGCGCTGAAGAAAATCAAGCTGTTGGATGTCGCGCTGGAGGGCCGAAGCTCAGCCACCGGTGGGCAGGAGGATGGCTTTGAAACCGATATGGCCTTGGTCACCGGCGAGTTGGGCGGCTTGATTCCAGCGCTGGTGGAGGCGCTGGACGGTGAACTGGCGCAAGATCAAGTCTTGCCGAGTTGAGGAGATCTTGAGGCCCGGATTCACGGGGTAGCCCAGAGAGTGAGAGGAGGCTCTGGGCCATGCGAGTTGTGGCGCACAGGGCACGCCATCGCGGGATTTGCAGGCCCATAGGCCCCTCTATGGGTCAAGAAGCTGGTGAAAAATGGACCGGCTTGGGTACGGCGCCGGGGGCGCTTACCTCTTCGGCAGGGATCCGCCATCGGTAATATCCCTGATAATGCCGCCCCATCACGATGTGGGTCGCATCACATTTTTGTGCCTTCGACTGCCCTGGCCCGGACTTTGCAATCTGAGCTTTGAGTATCACCCTTTAAAGCCGTATGCCGTTCCAAATCAATTTAAATCGCACCAACCAGGTGCAACAACCAGCCCACCAGGCTGATGCTCGCCCCCCGGCCCCCCACCATGCTGGGCCCAGAGTGGGGCGATGGGCCGACGCCCTTCCCCCAGACCCGATACCGGCCGCCGCCCCAAGCCGCCGACATTGGAATCCTCTCGGGCCGTCGTGGGTATCGCAGGTCCGAGCGTGGGCCATGGAACAGCCCGTGGCTGAAGTTGATCGCTGCAGACTTTGGCTCGATATTGCGATGGCTGACACTAACCGCAATGTGTTGTCCAACCGGGACCACCCAGTCAGGCAAGGCTGGATGCACGTCGGGATGAGTAACCGGTCGATCGTGAGCGCACCCCCGGCATTTCCGCCCAGGGTGTTCAGTCTCGATTTATCACACAACCGGTTGACTTACCTCCCCAGCAACTTACCCTCACACCTTGAGGGCCTGGCAGTCAGGAGCAACCGCCTCAGAGCCTTGCCGAACACCTTGCCCAGACAGCTGCGCACCCTGGACGTTAGTCACAACCGATTGGGCACACTGCCCAACCAGCTGCCCGCCAACCTCCAGACGGTGAACCTCAGCCACAACCACTTCGTCGATCTTTCCCCAGAGGACATCGATTGCCTGGCCCGCATGGCCCCCTCTGCCAGGGTCGATCTGAGCTTCAATCCCCTCTCGCCTCAGACCATCGAACGCTTACAGCAGCTCCGAGGCCCACGAATCGTCCTCGGCCCCACTGGCCTGGATTTATCGTCGCACAACTTGAATTCAGTTCCAGACGATCTGCCCTCCAACCTTCAAGAACTGAACCTCAGGCGCAACCGGCTGACAGCCCCGATCAACAATTGGCCCAGAGAGCTGCGCACCCTCAATATCAGTGAGACCGGCCTGAGCAGACTACCGGACGTGCTGCCACCCAACCTGCAAACGCTCAACGCCAGCTACAACAGCTTGGTCAACATTTCCCAGGACAGCATCAATGCCCTGACGAGAATGGGCGCATCGGCCACCGTTAACTTGCGCGGCAACCCGCTTTCGCCTCAGGCCATCGAGCGCTTAGAACAACTTCAAAGTAGCCCCACATACCGCGGCCCTAGATTTATCCTCGACAACCGCCCATCCCCCCCGGCCCGGCCCGCAGTACCTGTTGCCGAGCCCGCAGCCCCCGCCAGAGTTCACGCACAGCCCGAGCCTGCTGACATCGGCATTCAAAACCTAGCTCAAGCCGTCCTGGCCCGGCTTGATCCTGTAGTTGCTGCTGAACTTTTGAATATTCAACGCACCGCCGCTGAAGAGGGTCACCCCATCGGGGACGGGGACTTCATCGATATGGCCTTGGATCAAATGCCGCTGTACCCAGCGCAGACAGATCGGCGGCCAGAGGTACCCGCAGTGCCCGCGGTACCCGCAGTGCGGCAGCCTGCCCCATTGACAGGGCTCGCGGCCGCAGTCGCAGTCTGGGGGCCTGAGCCGCCGAGTGACATCGCTGCCAACCCTCGCCGATGGCAGGAATTTTCTGCAGAGCCCAACGCAACTGCGTTTTCCGATTTCCTTGCCCGCCTGTCCACCACACCCAACGCCGATATCCCGCAATTTCGCAACAGCGTGAGCGAATGGCTGCATCACCTGGAAACCAACCCCCAGCTGCGCAGCGACACCTTCACCGTGAGCGAAGGTGCTAACGCCAGTTGCGGCGACCGCATCTACCACGCCTTCAATGACATGCGCCAGCTGCGGCTGGCCGCAGACGTGTCCAACGGAGACTACGACCAGCGCTTGCCCGAGTTGCTGACACTGGCACGCGGCATGTTCCGCCTGGACCAGCTGGAAACCATCGCCCGCAAGCATGCGGCCTCCCGACCCAATGTGGACCAAATCGAGGTCTACCTGGGCTTCCAGGTGATGCTTCGTGAACGCTTGGCCCTGCCGCTGGACACCGCCAATATGCTTTACCCCAGCATGGC
>JANMGB010000037.1:0-62782 GCA_031374415.1 Burkholderiales bacterium | reverse complement strand
GCGGGGATGACGGGCGCAGGGTTTGGCATCTCCCCACGTCATTCCCGCGCAGGCGGGAATCCAGCAGCCTGTGTACTTCGCCATCGGCCTCGCAACAATTCAACCTTTCAGATCCACTATTTTAAAGAATGCTTTGACGTCGCTGCGGACATTAAAGTGTTCTTTCCTTGGCATACAAAGCAGCCGATCCACTTTTCGTTATGGGCGGCGGTGCCGTGGCCGCCATCCGGCGCGGCCGTGCGAACCACAGCACCACGATCACGCCGAGCACCGGCAGGTTCTTCAGCAACGGGCCGCAATGATCGATCACGAGTGCGGGCATGGCCACCGCCGCAACCAGGCTGTAGCCCAACACGGCCGCGGCCTGCAGCGCATACACCCCCGGGCTGGGCCGACGCCACACCCACCAGCCCATGCTGATGTTGAGCGTGCAGGAGAACGCCAGCCCCAAGGTGCCCATGGCACCCTCTAAGCCGCATTGGGCCAGCAGATTCATGACCCCGGAGTCGCTCGGCCACATCAGCGAGGTGAATGCGGTGTAGAACCACATGGTCGCCAAGGCCAAGCGCAGCATGCCTTCGACGCCGGGGCTGAGGTCGACCCGCAGGTCGACGAGGGGCTGAGGTGGGCTCACCTGCAGGCCTTGTGCCAAGGTTGAGGGCGTGCGGCCCAAAAGCTCAGGCGCGGCATTGACTGTGGGCACGCTGCCTTGCGCCAGCAGGGCCACGGTGTCCCGACACAGCACCCGCTGGGGCAACGCTTCGGCAAGCCAGGCCGTCAGGGACATCAGTGGCATGGGCAAGGGCAACCACAAGGCCCGGCCGTAGCCCTGTGCCTGGCGGTAAGTTTGCAGCATCTCGCGGTAGCTCAGGGGGGACGCGCCGCCCATCTCGTGCACTTGGCATCGGCCTGCGCGGCCCTCGATCAGGCGAGTGATGGCCTCTGCCACTTCGAACACATGCACAGGTTGCATGGCTTGCTGTCCCCGACCGGGCAGGCTGATCACCGGCAGGCTGGCCAGGGTGGCAAACAGAGCGCCGCTGTGGCTGTGCGGCCCGTAGATCAGTGCCGGTCGCAGCACGGCCCAATCGATGCCCAGGGAGGCCAGGGCGTCGTCTGCGCGCAGCTTGCTGGCGAGGTAAGGTCGCGCCAAACTGGCGGCGTCGGCGGACACCCCTAAGGCGGAGACCTGGACCACGCAGCCCACCCCCGCCATGGCCGCGCCCCGAAACAACTCTTGCGGGCCCTCGGTGTGCACACGCTCAAAGCTCTGCGAGGCGCTGGGCATGAGGATGCCCACACAATTCACCACCGCCTCGATCCGCAGGCGTTGCAAGGTCTGCGCCCAGTTGGTGGGCGCCACCGGCCGCATGTAGTCGAGTGGCACGCTGTGAAGGGTATCGGGCGCGTTGCGGGCACCCTCGACCACCTGATGCCCGCGCGAGCGCAGCGCATGGACGGTGGCCCGACCGACACAACCCGTCGCCCCGCAAACCATGACTCTCATGACGACTCTCCTTCGTGGGCGTCGCAACGCCCCTGCTGGCACTTCCCCATGCGTTGGGCCATGCGCCGTGCGCGTTGGCGTGAGCGTAGCGCACGCACGCCATCAATCAACGGCCCAAGGCCGCGTGAGATGGTCTGGCGGTGGCGGGCGAACATCCGGTAGCCCGCATCAAATGCCGGTCTCAGGGGGCCCCATGCCGTGGGGCGCAGCACCCAACCCAGGCCTGCGGCGTCGTAGGCCAAGCGCAGCACTTCCACCCCTTTGAGCACCGACCCATCAGGTCGCACGGCATGAATCTCCGCGTTCAACTGCGCCAGCGTCAGGCCGCAGGCTGCAGCGTCGAATCCCGGGGCGGAGATGTCCACGAACACCAGCCGACCGTCCAAGCTGCGGGCGCGCAGGTGATCCATCTCCAGCGCACACACAGGGCAAGCGCCGTCATACAGCAAGGTGAGAGGGTAGATCAGGGTGCTCATTTTGTTTCCTTTACTTCTGTCAAAAGAGAAATACTTTGCTAAAAAAACGCAGCGATCAGCGTTCGATTTCCTTTTCCGGGCTGCCTGCACGACCCAGCAACTTCTTGATGCGGGCACCCAGCTTGAGCACCTTGCTCAGGGTCTGGGTGTCGAGCCGCAGCATTTCATCGCTCCAGGCGGTGAGGGTTTGCATCAGCTCCAGCGTTTCGCGGATACGGCGCTTGGCGTCGGCTGGATCGCGTGCGATGGCGGGGTCGGCCAGCAGCTCGGTCAACACCTCGATGGTGGGCGCCACCTCGCGGCGTTGGCGTTCTTTGACAATGGTGCGCATCAAATCCCAGACGTCCACAGAGGTCTCGAAGTGGTCGCGGCGATCGCCGGGCAGATGCACCATGCGCGCCAAGTTCCAGCCTTGCAATTCACGCAGGCTGTTGCTCACGTTGGAGCGTGCCACGCCCAGGGTGTCGACAATTTCCTCGGCGTGCATCGGGCGGCCGGTGATGTACAGCAGGGCGTGAATTTGGGCGACCGTGCGGTTGACGCCCCAGCGCGTGCCCATTTCGCCCCAATGGAGAACAAACTTCGACAGGGTGGGAGAGAGGTTCATGGCTGGAACTCTATCTGCGACTGTAATTTCTGTCAATACAGAAATTTATGATCCCCTGGAATGCGGATTGAGAAGAGTGCGGTACGCTGAGTCAGACTGCCATGAACTGCGCCACTTTTCGCGTTAAAGCTGGCGCAGTTTGATGAACGGCGCCATCAATGCGCCCAGTTGACGATCCCCGGATCAGGGCGTCAGGGGCGTGGTCACACGCCGCGGGCCGGTGCCCGCCT
Organism: Burkholderiales bacterium; assembly: GCA_031374415.1. Classification (GTDB taxonomy): domain Bacteria; phylum Pseudomonadota; class Gammaproteobacteria; order Burkholderiales; family Burkholderiaceae_C; genus CANHBY01. Next base: position 59,962 of record JANMGB010000037.1, on the reverse strand, counting down.
GGGGGAAGTCTTTCAACGCAGCATTGAACAGAGCGTCCAGCAGGCCCTTGAAGCTGGGTGAGCTGCCGTCGCTCACGGCGTGGGACTCAAACAAGGTTTGCCCAGACTTGGCATCACGAATGAGCACCACCACTTCGCGCTCGTAGCTGGTGATGTCGAGGGGGTGGGCCCAGAGCCCTGGGGGGTAAGCGTAGTAGGGCCGTGCGGGCCGTCCGGGGTAGGGCGGGGGCACGCTTTGCCATGCCCAAAAAGGATCCGACCGTGAGCGCTCATTGGCTGAACTTCGGGCCTGCAGTTGAACAAGGTATTCGGCGGCCTTGCCCTCGCTCAGCCATTTGAATCCGACGGCTTGCAGCGCGGGTCTGGCTGCGGCTTCAAGGCGTTGCTGTTGGTCAAGGCGGGCTTGCTGGGAGGGCAGGCGCTCGAACGCATAGGTGCCCGCTTTGCGTTCAGCAGGCCAGTTGCCGTAGGCCGTGACTTCGCTGCTCAACATGCTCATGCCTGCGCAGCCACTCAGGCACAGCGCGATGATGAGCAGTGTGAGGCGGCTCCACATGCTCATGATCCCCTTGGACGGTGCCTCAGTCGTCATCGCGGAGGAGCGATATGACGCTTGAGCTGGGCGTGGGGGCGCAGGGCTCGAAATCAAACGCCCGGTCGCCCTCGGCTTGCGGCACGCCAGTGGCCTGCAAAGTGGTGAAGGGAAAGAGTTGACGGTCCATCAGGTGCGAGGGTACGACATGGGCCATGGCCTTGAACATGTTGTCGACCCGCCCCGGGTGTTGGCGCTCCCATTCGCGCAGCATTTGCTTCATTTGCACCCGCTGTAGATTGTCTTGGCTGCCGCACAGATTGCAGGGGATGAGGGGAAATTGTCGGTGCGCGGCCCAACGTTCGAGGTCGGTCTCGGCCACGTAGGCCAGCGGGCGGATCACGATGTGGCGGCCGTCGTCGCTCACCAGCTTGGGCGGCATGCCCTTCAGGCGTGCGCCGAAAAACATGTTCATCAGCAGCGTTTGCACGATGTCATCGCGGTGGTGGCCGAGGGCGATTTTGGTGGCGCCCAACTCGCTTGCGACGCGGTACAAAATGCCGCGTCGCAAGCGTGAGCACAGGCCGCAGGTGGTTTTACCCTCTGGGATCACGCGTTTGACGATGGAGTAGGTGTCTTGGTTTTCGATGTGAAACGGCACGCCTCGGCTGCGCAGGTAGTCGGGCAGCACATGCTCGGGGAAATCGGGCTGCTTTTGATCCAGGTTGACGGCCACCAGCTCAAAGCGAAAGGGCGCGCGCTGTTGCAGATTGAGCAAGATGTCGAGCAGGGCGTAGCTGTCTTTGCCGCCCGACATGCACACCATCACTTTGTCGCCCGGCTCGATCATTTGGTATTCGGCACTGGCTTGGCCGACCAAACGGTGCAAGCGCTTGGACAGCTTGCTCAACTCGACCGACAACTTGCCCGCGTGGGGGTCGTGCGCATCATGGCGCTGCGGGGCGGGGGGCAGGGCCGCGCTGTTCATGGGATGTCTTTCACACCAAATACCTCGCAGCCCACGGCCTCGCAGTCGGGGTAGACATCGGGCTTTTGGGTGGACACCCGGGCGGCCTTGACGCGGGGGTGGGCCAGCATCAAGGCCAGCACGTCATCACACAGCGTTTCCTGCAGGTGGATGTGCCCTTGCTTGACGCGCTCGGCGATGGTGCGCCGGATGAAGTCGTAGTCGACCACTTCGTGCAGCTCGTCTTCTTTGGGCGTGGACAAGGCCAGCGGAATGTAGAGGTCGACGTTGAACATTACCCGCTGCTCGCCTCGTTTCTCAAAGTCGTGGACGCCGATGTTGATCCGCACCTCGTAGTTGCGTAAAAAGAGCCGACGACAATCCATCAGGCTGGGGTGGTTGAGCAAGCTGTGCATGAAAACAATCCAATCAAGTGGCCGCCGACGTGACGGCTTGAGCCAAGAACATCACATCCCGTGACTGCGCCTGTAAATGTTGGCCGCCGTCGACCAACAAGGTGGTGCCCGTGATGGCTGGCGACTCAAGCAAAAACTGCACGGCACGTGCGATGTCAGAAGGTGTGGATGAGCGTTGCAGGGGGGTGAGTTGGTGGGCTTGCGCAAACTCGGTCTCGCTCATGGCGCCCGACACCAAGGTCACGCCGGGGGCCACGCCGCAGACCCGCACCTGGGGTGCCAGGGCCTGCGCCAGCATGACAGTCGCGGCTTGCAGGGCCGCTTTGGACAGCGTGTATGAAAAGTAGTCGGGGTTGAGGTTCCAGAGCTTTTGGTCGCTCAGGTTGACCACGCAGGCCGGGTGTTTGCGCCCCACCTGGCCGCTTACATGGGTGTGCAGGGCCTGCGCCAGCAGCACGGCCGGGCCGGTGTTGGCACGAGCATGCGCCGTCAGGGCGTCATAAGAGAAGCTGGCCGGGGCGTCGTACTCGAACGTGGACGCGTTGTTGACCACCGCGTCCACCGTGCCAAACGCCGCCAGCACGTCGGGGATGAGGGCCCGGCAAGCGGCTTCGTCCGCCAGGTCGGCCGCAAATGCCTGCGCCCGGGCGCCCAGCGCTTGAGCTTGGGCCACCGTGTCTTGGGCCTCGGCCTGCGAGTGTCGGAAGTGGATCGCGACATCGCAGCCCTGCCCTGCGAGGTGGAGCGCGATGTCACGCCCCAAGCGGCGGGCGGCGCCGGTGATCAAGACAACAGGACGGCTGGACATGGGGCAGGGGGTAGTGGCTGGGCGATATGAACAGGCCGCAGGCCTGAGCTTCCTACAATGGCGAGATGCAACCTCACTCACCCCACAGTGTATCGGCGTCGCTCCACCAGGTGCTGCTGCAAGCCCTTCAATCCGCAGGCGGTTGGTTGCCGTTTGACCGTTTCATGAGCATCGCCTTATACGCCCCTGGGCTGGGCTACTACGCGCGAGACAGCCGGCAGTTTGGCCATCTGCCCAGTTCGGGCAGTGATTTTGTGACGGCGCCGGAGCTCTCACCGCTGTTTGGTCAGGCGGTGGCGGTTCAGGTGCAGCAGGCCCTGCAGGCCTGCGGCAGCACCGAGATCGTGGAGTTTGGCGCGGGGTCGGGGGCGCTGGCGTGTCAGTTGTTGTCGACGCTGGGTGACGCAGTGGATCGCTACACGATCATTGAACTCTCGGCCGCGTTGCGTGAGCGTCAGCGGACCACCCTGGCCCCCTTTGCCGAACGCGTGCGCTGGCTGGATGAATGGCCGGTGGCCATTCATGGCGTGGTGCTCGGCAACGAGGTGCTCGACGCCATGCCCGTGCAGCTGCTGGCGTTTGATGGCAGCACATGGTCAGAGCGTGGGGTGGTGTGGCATGACGAAGCCTGGGTGTGGGCTGACCGGCCCACCTCCTTGCGCCCGCCCGTGACGCAAGGCCTGGTGCCCGGTACCGTGACCGAAATTCACCCCCAGGCCGAAGCTTTCATGACCGGCCTGGCGCAACGCCTGATCCGGGGGGCCGCCTTTTTCATCGACTACGGTTTCCCTGAGGCCGAGTACTACCACCCGCAGCGCGTGGGGGGCACCCTGATGTGCCACCGAGCGCACCTCTCTGACACCAACCCGCTGGTGGATGTGGGCGACAAAGACATCACCAGCCACGTGAACTTCACCGGCTTAGCCGTGGCTGCGCAAGATGCGGGGCTGGACGTGTTGGGCTACACCACGCAAGCTCATTTTTTGATGAACTGCGGCTTCCTCGACCGCCTTCAAGGGGCCGGCCTTCAGGCCGGAGCCTTGGCACAGAAGCTAGTGACGGAGCACGAGATGGGCGAGCTGTTCAAAGTGGTGGGCTTCGCCAAGGGCTGCCACAGCACCCTGCTGCAAGACCCGGTGGGCTTTTCGCGCGGTGATCGCTCCCACACCTTGTAGCGGTGGTGGCTTGGGGGTACGTGCCAGGCAAGGTACCTCGATGGGTTGACGTAAGTCGTGTTGGGCAGCCTGTCAGTCAGGCCAAACCAGGCCCCCCAATGGGGGATTGGCAAGCACCGACTTGAGGGTAGAGTGGTTCGCTCTAAAGCCGTTTCACCAACCAAGAGAGCGAAGCATGAAAGACATTTACGTCAAGTTCACCAAGAAGACCAACTCCAAAGACATTCCCGGCGAGTCCACTGATTCGGACCACAAAGACTGGATGGAAGTGACTTCCTGGGCCCAAGGCATTCACCAGCCCACATCGGCCACCTCCTCCACCGCCGGCGGTCACTCTGCCGAGCGTTGCGAGCACGTGCCCATGATGTTCACCAAAGATGTGGACAAGGCCAGCGTCTATCTGTGGGAAGCCTGCTCGGCTGCCTACGCCTACGACGTCGAGATCCAATTCTTCCGCGCCACCGGCACGGTGCGCACCAACTACCTGACGATCAAGCTCAGCAACGCCATCGTCAGCAGCGTGCAAACCAACGTCGCATCAGAAGGCCTGCCTACGGAAACTTTCGCGCTGAAATACGCCAAAGTGGTTTGGAATCACAAGGGCTCCAAGGCCGATGGAAGTGCCAACGTTGGTAACGATGCTGGCGGTTGGGATCTGTCAGCCAATAAAGCTGCAGCCTAAATCTCAGGCCGAGGGTCTTCGGTCAAAATTTTTATCCTCTCTCGCCAAATTTTAAAACATGACTTACATTGCAGATATTCTTTTAGAGTTCTTTTCGCCTTTATCAAAAGAAAAAGTATGGGTAATGTCAGAGAACGATAACTATACCAAACGTGTGAGAGACTGGGTGGTGGTTAAAGAGGCGGTTCGGCAAATAAAGTTTGACCTAGATACAAATGCATCTACTTGGCAAAATTTATTCATGACTGATAAAATGTGGCACCCATCGCTGATGAATAGCAAGATAGTGGAGCGTAGTGGGAAACGCGGCGCTCATTGGCACGAAGAAGAACACCCCCCAGAAACGGCGCCAATGGATTGTGTAAGAGCGCTCGCGATTTATGCCATTACACGCCCTAACAAAGCCCTTGGGTTTGGGTATGCTACAGGCCAAGACTTTCAACCAGACAATTTATATACAAGTGCTATCGGCTCCTTCAGTATATACACAACCCTGGATAAATTTGACAACAACACAAATACTGCGACCATGAATTTTTGGATGTTTAATGCAATGACAAAAAGATCATTTGGCACCAAGCGGTCTGCAGATTTTAAGTTGTGCGGTATGAAATCACAATATATGTGGTGGAATTGGGTGGAGGTTGTTGACTGGAATTCCGGAATAATGCGCAGCACTATGGGTTGGCGGTAATGGGTATGCTAGTCAAGTTCTTGAGCGGTTCCTGCTTGGCATTTTTCTCATTGATATATCCAAGCCTCGCCTCTGGGCAGCCTTTTGCGATTGGTGCAAATAATATACAAAATTTAGGATCTGTTCAGATAAAAGATACAACCGTAGGCGTTTTGATCGCCTTCGGAAGGGACAATGCGCTTTTAGCGGCTTCCATTGCCAACGATAATAGTAGCCCAAAATATATCCCATTGTTTTCAAGCACAAATCGTGGATTGGGTCCGCTCACGCTGAAGGTAATGGTTTCGAAGTCCAACAACGAAATTTGGTTTTATTTTAATAGCGTGGATATGCCAGAAATTAAGGGGGTTTGGGGATATTACAAAATTGGATCTGAAACCGCAGCAACCAATTGGGGTACAAAGCCATTGCTTGATACCCCATACCCTAAATCACTAAGTGGTGGCGGTTCTTTTCCAAAATTCGATCAAAATGACGTCACCACGCTAGCCACCTTCTACTACTATGGCGAAGAGAGTTCCGCCCCTAAAAGAAAGAATGGATGGTGACCGGGATGGATATGCTTCTGTAGCAGGTCAAAAGACAAATTTTATGGATCTGCCCGCAGAAGTGTAAACAGTCATAGCTTCGGTATCATTTAAGTGCGTAGCCAACCTTGACGTGGCGGCACCAAAAAAATTCTGGAAGGCTGTTACGGCCCAGGATTGGGTTAAGGCTACCAAGTTATTGAACAACTTTGGGGATGCCTACCCAACTCGCAGAAAGAAAGAGGCTGCATTGATGCACAAGATCAAATGAGACGCTAGTTAGTCGGCGCAGTGCTGATCACAATAAGCTCATTCTCTTGAGCTGAGAGTTGGATTTTCAGGCAAACTTATCCGCAGTGGCGATTAGGTCGAATCACCACCCATACCAAAAATATTGCGGTAAACAATACCAAAGACCAACAAGCACATGGGTAAAACCCAAATCAACCCAATGCCAATAGGAATTATCGCGAGGATGATGATAGCCATCATGACCAGGTAGAGGCCAACAAAGCGAAACCAGTGATGGTGAACGGCTTTTCTGGAGGTCTCCAATGCCCGCCAAGGACTTAGATTTTTATCTGCAACGAGTGGCAGCGCCAAACAATAGGCCACCATGAGATAGATGCCTGGCAGTATGAACAAGATGAACCCGAGAACGATCATCAGGTACGATAAAAGCATTGTCAAAAACAATGGAATCGTTTTGGGGTAGTAGGAGAAGACCTCTTTCGCTGCGGTCGTTGTGTCCGTGGCTCGTTTAAGGCCGAGCATAAATAACCCCAACCCCAGTGGCAACGTGAAGGCGGTTATTGCGACTTGAGAAATGACCGAAAATAAAATTTGTTGCCCGGTGGGGTCTTCTCCTTCGGCATTGATCAAACCGAGACTCTGCATCAAAAATTCGACGACGAATGTCAGCGGAAAAAGTGCAAGAATATAGAACAAAATTGCTAGCCAGCAGGTGCCCTTGAATCCGCCAACTCTGCCAAACGCCTCGCTGATAATGGCGCGTATGGAGAAATCATAGTTCCCGGATATGCCGTTTTCTATCGAACCACTGCCTGAATAAGGGGCGGCTTCTTTCGTCAGGTTCGATGCGGGAGTTTTATAGGGATTGTGAGGGCTCGTCATGTTTTTTATGAAAGTTATGTTTGTAAGTAATGGGCTCTTAAAAATAACATTTACGAAGACTGACTTTTCGGCCCCACATCAAAACTGAAAGATGATCTGAGAAACTTGATCCGAGGCGTGACAGGGCGAACAATTTGTGATTTTTGATTTGCGCGCATTGCCGCCACGGATGGGAGTGATGGTATCTCAAGGCGTGTGCGAAGGGTGCGCCCCCTAGGGCCTGTCGCCAAAGCGAACAGGTGGCGCATGGGCAAGCTGAGCTGGGAGGAATGCAGTGCGCGGGCATAACGCTACTGAGGCGCCCTCCTGGATCCCCGCCTGCGCGGGGATGACGGGCGCAGGCGTGGATGACGGGCGCACGGGTTGGCATCTCACCACGTCATTCCCGCGCAGGCGGGAATCCAGCAGCCTGTGTACTTCGCTATGGGCCCCGCAACAATTCAAACTTTCAACTCCACTGCGACGGGGTACCACTCGCTGGTCACACTGCCTTGCCCGTGCGTTGGCTCGGGGCCGGTGTGTACCCACGGCCCTCACGACTCTCCGCCAGCCGGCCCCCAAAAAACGACCCAGGTTGAGAAGTCTGGGGAGAAGTTTTCAAACCGGTGCTCGACCCCCGCGGCCACTAGCAAGCACGTGCCAGGCGCAAACGCATGAGCCTCCCCCGCGATCATCAAAACACCCGTGCCCGAATGGATGAAGTACAACTCATCCTGGCTGTGAGGCGTTTGCGGATCGACATCCACGGGGGCATAAAACTCGACGGACATCGACCCATGACGCAGGCCTTGAACAAAGCGTTCGCCGAGCGGCCATTGGGCGCTCACCTTGCCGGGCAGTAGAGCTCGGAGGTCGCTGGCGGTGATTTTCATGGTCACCACACGTTCACGGGTGTCATGACGACGCGGCGTTGCCTTTGTTCCTGAAGTCGCGTGCCCAGGGCCACCGCGAGCTGGGCACGTCGGCGACGCTTCCAGGCCATGGTCACGCCAATCCAGCCTCCCAGGCTCAAGCAGGTGGTCAACAGCACTTTCGTGATGTCGTCACCCTGCGGGCCCACGCTCAACCATATCGCTACGAGGGCGGCCGTGCCCATGCCCAGCAGGCTGATGGCATGGCGGCTGGCGCCGGAGATGAGTTTGAGTCGTTCATCGGTCTCGTCAAACATCAGGTGGCCGTCGCTCAGGTTGGCCAAAGCCACCACGCGCCAACCGCCATCGCCCGTCGGTTGCACCGCCACACGCAACTCGTCACCGGCCACGATGAAGGGGTGGCTGCACGGCGCCTGGTGGGCGGTACGGCCTTCAAAACGACGGCCGTTCATGTAAAAGCGAAAGCGCAGTTGCGGCTCGGGCTGAGCGCCCGGATACGCCACGCCGGGATGCAACCAATGGGTGACCTCGCTCACCTCGCCTCGCACGATGCGCAGCAGCGTGTCGCCGATGTTGATCTGGACGTGGTTGGCGGTGTCAAAGCGCCCGGGCGTGGGGTGCAGGGGGTACTGAAACAAGGGGTGGACCGCACTGAGATCCACCGACAAGCGCGCCAGGTGCGTGACCACGTCACGCCAACCGAGCAGGCCCAACAACACCACGGCGGTGAGCCCGTAGCGCGAAAACACCATGTCTCCAACGTCGTCGGTTGGGGTGGCATGCCACCACGCCAGGCCCGCCAGCGCCAGCATGGTCAAGCCCAGGAGCGCGAGGTGGTGAGGGCGAACCACCCCACCCCAGGCAGGCGATTTGGTGCTCGGAACGTCTGCCGCCCAGACCAGTACCGGTGCCCCGCGGGAGGCTCCCAGCCATTTTGCCCAGCGCGGCAGTGGGCCACCGACAGGGTGCACGACAGCGACTTCAAAGCTGTCACGCAGGCAGTCATTGCTGATGAGGTGGGTGCGTGCCCCTTGAACCTCGACCTGGTTCAGTGCGTGCGCCACGCTACCGAGATCGGCGTCGCCGCGGGCGTCGCAGGGGTGAACGACGATGCTGCGTTGGCTGCGCAGCGGGTGCCTGGTGATGAGTACAGGCTCAGAGGATGCGGGCATGGCGATAAGGGGAGTGAGGGTACTGCCTACCAGCTGAAGGGACGAGCCGCTGATCGGTGGCAATCAACGCCTCACGCACTGCGCGGCCATTCTATTGCGGGTTTCCACCGAGCCGTCCAACTGAACGGTCCGCCCGCTCCCTCAAGCGTTACCATGGCAAGTCCATTCCAAGGGCTTGGCGCATGTCCGACATCGATCACTTCGTGGCCAATGGTCACAAAAACCTTCCGGGCTATTTGGGCATTGTGATCACTGAGATGAGTCCCGGCCGGGTGTGCGCCGAGCTGCCCCTGCGTGAGTGTTTGCTGGCCCCCAATGGCTACTTGCACGCGGGCAGCGTGGTGTCCCTGGCCGACACGGCCGCAGGCTACGGTTGCAAAGTCAGCTTGCCGGCCGGCGCTGCAGGCTTCACCACCATCGAGCTCAAGTCGAACCATCTTTCCACGGTGACTGAGGGTGTGATCCAGTGCGTGGCGACTGTCATTCACCAAGGCCGCACCACCCAGGTCTGGGATGCCGTCGTGACCAGCGCTTCCAGCGGCAAAACGCTGGCACTGTTTCGCTGTACCCAGATGATTTTGTATCCACCCGCTTCGTGAGTGCCCTATGCCTGACACCGACTTCCCCGTCACTTTGGCGGACATCCACGCCGCGCAGCTGCGCTTGAAGGGCCACATTGAAAACACGCCTTGCTTGCATTCGCGAACCCTGTCGAATCTCACGGGTTGCCAGGTTTACCTGAAGTTTGAAAACCTGCAGTTCACCTCCTCCTTCAAAGAGCGGGGTGCGTTGAACAAGTTGAGTCAACTCACGCCGGCCGAGCGCGCCAAGGGCGTGCTGGCGGTGTCAGCGGGCAACCATGCTCAAGGGGTGGCTTATCACGCGCAGCGTTTGAACATTCCCGCCACCATCGTGATGCCGCGATTTGCCACGCCCGTGAAAGTGGCCAGCACGCGCAGCTTTGGTGCCACCGTGGTGCTGGAGGGCGATACCTTCGATGACGCGCGCGCCCATGGCTTGGCTTTGGCCCAAGCCAGCGGCCTGACCTTGGTGCACCCTTTTGACGACTTGGCGATCATCGCGGGGCAGGGCACGATTGGCCTGGAGATGTTGGCGCAGCAACCCCAAATCGACACCTTGCTCGTGGCCGTGGGCGGCGGTGGCCTCATCAGCGGCATGGCCAGCGCCGCGCATGCCATGGCGCCGCAGATCGAGGTGTTTGGCGTTCAGACCGAGCGCTTCCCTGGGGTCTGGAACGCTTTTCATGCGGGTCAGCGCCCCAATGGCCCTGCCACGGTCGCCGATGGCATTGGCGTCAAAACGCCTGGGGCAAAGACCCTGCCCATCATGCGCAAGCATGTGAAAGACGTGTTGCTGGTCAGTGAAGACGATGTGGAGTTGGCCATCTTGATGTTGCTCGAAATCGAGAAAACCGTGGTCGAAGGAGCAGGTGCAGCCGGCCTGGCCGCCTTGCTCAAGCACCGCGATCAATTCGCGGGCCGGCATGTGGGATTGGTCTTGTGCGGCGGCAACATCCAGCCCCTGATTTTGGCTGAGATCATCGAGCGCGGCATGGTCAAGTCAGGCCGCCTGGCTCGACTGCGGTTTGATGTGCATGACGTGCCTGGCGCCTTGGCCGATGTGGCCATGGCCTTGGGCCAGTTGGATGCCAACATCGACGAGGTTCAACACCAACGCGCGTTCAACGCCTTGTCAGTCGACCGCGTACAGATCGAGGTCGTGATCCAGACCCGCGGGCAAACGCATGTCGACGACATCGTGACCGAGCTCAGGGGGCGGGGCTACCGGGTTGAGCGGGTGGTTTGAGGCTCATCCCCGCCGCGATGGCCTGCACGCGGGCTGCGTCGATGGCTTCACCCACTTGCACACCCTGGCGCCCCGCGCGCGCAGCCTGCTGGGCAATGTCCGCGGTGACCACGCTGCGCGCGGCCTGCAGCGCCTGAGTGAGTGCCGCCCGGGCCGGGTAGGGTGCCTCCTCAAACCCGGTGCGCCCGCGTGAGTCGCACTCACAGGCCCACAGCATCTCTTGGAAGCGATCCGGGCGGCGCAGGGCATCGCAGCGCACCAACAGCGCCAACAAGCCTGCGGCATCCAGCTGTCCGCTGGCATGCACGTGGCCATGCTCGCGTGCCACGACCTCGCCCAATGCGCGGCAGTCGGTGGGCACACGCAAGCGCTCGCACAAGGCCTGCACCAACAGCTGGCTGCGGGCCTCGTGCCCAGGATGATGGGGCAGATCGGTCGGTGGGGTGGTGCCTTTGCCCAAGTCATGAACCAAGCAGGCAAAGCGCACTGTCAAGGGGGCTTGCCACTGCGCCGCCGTGTCCACCACCTTCATCACATGCACGCCGGTGTCGATCTCGGGGTGGTGCACAGGGTGCTGCGGCACCCCCCACAAGCGCTCCACTTCGGGCAACAAGCGCGCCAATGCGCCACAGTCCCGCAACACCGAAAACATGCGTGACGGCTGAGTCGCCATCAGCCCACGAGACAACTCTTGCCACACACGCTCGCTCACCAGCGCATCGACCTCGCCCTCGCGCACCATCTGCTGCATCAACGCCATGGTTTCCGCGGCCACTACAAAATCGGGCCAGCGTGCGGCAAACCGCGCTACACGCAAAATGCGCACGGGGTCTTCAGCGAACGCTGCCGACACATGGCGCAGCACCTTGTTGGCCAGGTCACGTTGACCGCCGTAAGGGTCCACGATGTGGCCGTGCTCGTCCTGGGCCATCGCGTTGATGCTCAGGTCACGGCGCTGCAGGTCGGCCTCCAGCGTCACATCAGGCGCGGCATGGAAGGCAAAGCCGTGATAGCCCGGTGCGGTTTTGCGCTCGGTGCGGGCCAGCGCCACCTCTTCATGGGTGACGGGATGCAAAAACACGGGGAAGTCCTGACCCACCGGCAGATAACCTTGACTCAGCAGGTCTTGGGGCGATGCACCCACCACCACCCAATCGCGGTCTTGCACTGGCAGGCCCATCAATTGATCGCGGACTGCCCCCCCCACCAACCACGTTTTCAAAACCGCATCTCCAGCGTGTCAGCGGCTACGCCGGTAAGGTTCTTCGTGGGCCAAAAAGTCATTCTCGGCCAAAGCGCCGGCCACCCAGGCGCTCACGCTGGGCAACGCTGTGACACGGTTCATGTACTCCAACACCGCCGTGGGTGCCGGTACAGCGAAGGTTTTGAAGCGCATCACCACCGGCGCAAAGTACGCATCAGCCACGCTGAACGGGCCAAACAGCATAGGGCCGCCATGGGCTTGCAGCAGCTCGGTCCACAGGCCGTTGATGCGGTCGATGTCGGATCGCACGCCCGCGTTTTCCAGCAAGATGCGCCCACCCGCCTCCGGCAAGTGGGCCTCAATGTTCATGTTCATGTGGGTGCGCAGCTGAGAAAACCCGGCGTGCATTTCAGCGCACACGCTTCGCGCCCTTGCGCGGGCTTGGGTCTCGCGGGGCCAGAGCTGGCGGTCGGGAAATTTTTCGGCCAGGTACTCCGCGATGGCCAAGGTGTCCCACACCGCAAAGTCCTCATCCAGCAGCACGGGAACCTTGCCTGCCGGGGTGATCGAGCGCAGTGTTTTTTTGAAGCTTGAGTCCGCTTGGAAGCTGTCAAGGCGCAGATTGACTTCCTCGAAATCAATCTGTGCCTCTTTCATCAAGACCCATGAGCGCATGGACCACGACGAGTAGTTTTTATTGCCTATGAAGAGTTTCAGGGTCATGGTGAGCAGGCGGGACGGCCGGAGTGACTGCGATGATTCTTGCACATCGACAGCGCACAGTGCTTGGTGTCGGGCGCAAAAAACGCACACCACTGCTCAAGGCCGACCCAGCGCCGGGTACCCCGTCTCATGTGATCTGAAAGGTTGAACAGTTGCGAGGCCGATGGCGAAGTACGCAGGCTGCTGGATTCCCGCCTGCGCGGGAATGACATGGGGAGATGCCAAACCCTGTGCCCGTCATCCCCGTCTGCCCCCGTTATCCCCGCCTTCTCCCGTCGTCCCCGCCCGTCATCCCCGCCCTCCCGTCATCCCCGCGCAGGCGGGGATCCAGGATAGTGCCTCAGGAGCAACATCCCCGCACACTGCATTCCTACAAGCACAGCCTGCCAGTGCGCCCCCTGTTCGCTTTGGCGAAATCGACCTTTTAAATTCACTGAGACAGACCCCCAAAGATTTTGCGTTCACGGCAACGTGCCGGGCAGGAGGATGTTCTCGTTGACGTTGTGAATGTCGGTGTGCCCACAGAACGCCATCGTGACGTCCAGCTCTTTGTGGATGATCTCCAGGCACTTGGTCACACCCACTTCGCCCAAGGCACCCAAGCCATAAAGAAAGGGCCGCCCGATCATGGTGCCGCGTGCGCCCAGGGCCCATGCTTTGAGGACGTCTTGGCCGCTGCGAATGCCGCTGTCCATCCACACCTCTATTTGCGAGCCCACGGCACGAGCGATGGCGGGCAGCGCGGCAATCGAGGACGGTGCGCCATCGAGTTGTCGGCCACCGTGGTTGGACACCACCATGGCATCGGCCCCGCTGTCGGCCGCAAGGCGGGCATCCTCGACATCCATGATGCCTTTGAGGATGAGCTTGCCGCCCCAACGCTTCTTGATCCAAGCCACATCGTTCCAATCCAGGCGTGGGTCGAACTGCTCCTTCGTCCATGAAGCCAGGGAACTCATGTCGCTCACGCCTTTCGCATGGCCAATCAGATTGCCAAAACTGTGGCGGCGCGTGCCGGCCATCCCGAAGCACCAGCGGGGTTTGGTTAGCAGGTTGAGGATGTTGGCAAGCGTTGGTTTGGGGGGCGCGGTCAAACCGTTCTTCAGGTCTTTGTGGCGCTGGCCGATCACCTGCAAGTCCAGGGTGAGCACCAACGCCGAGCAGTTGGCGGCTTTGGCGCGGTCCATCAAACGTTCCATGAAGTCGCGGTCACGCATCCAGTAAAGCTGAAACCAAAACGGCGCTTGCGTGGCGGCCGCGATGTCTTCAATCGAGCAAATGCTCATGGTGGACAGCGTAAAGGGGATGCCAAAATTCTTGGCCGCTCGGGCGGCCAAGATTTCGCCATCGGCATGCTGCATGCCGGTCAGGCCGGTGGGGGCAATGGCCACCGGCATGGCGGCATCAATGCCCACCATCTGGCAGCGCGTGCTGCGGTTGTCCATCTTCACGGCCACACGCTGGCGCAGCTTGATCTTCTGAAAATCACTTTCATTCGCGCGGTAGGTGCTCTCGGTCCACGAGCCCGAATCGGCGTAGTCGTAAAACATGCGAGGCACCCGCTTTTGGGCCAGGATCCGCAGGTCTTCAATGTTCGTGATGGTGGGCATGTTGTTCGGGGGTTGGGTGTTTTCGCACCCGCAGCCCCGTAGGATTGCACGACAGTCATTGTCCACCCCAAACGGACGTCGCTGCGACAACACCCCACCCGTCCTGTCTACTGCACAAACCCCATGGTGGTTTTGCGGGCCTGAGCGTCCGGCAAGTCGTCGCTGATCAGGTGATCACGGTGTGCCAGCTTGGCATTGCCAAATGCCGTCATCCACGCGCGCCGCATCTCGCGCGGCGCCATCTCGCTCATGCACTCCAAGACCTCGGTGCGTGGCTCGGCTTCAAAGCGAGTTCCCCAGTCGTGATCCGCCCGGATCGAGCCATACAGCTTGCGTGCAATCTGCCTTGCTGCCTCATGGTCTGGGGCCTCGATCTCATAGACATTCATGCGGTTGAGAATCGGGTCCGGGATGCTGCGGGCGTCGTTGGCCGTGGCCACCCAAATCACCTGGCTCGCATCGATGGGCACCTCCGCGTATTCGTCGGTGAAATGGCCTGCTGTATCGTGCTCCAGCAGGCTGTACAAAGCGCCCAGTGGGTCATAGGCATGCTCGCCGCCCGCCTTGTCGATCTCGTCCACCACCATCACCGGGTTGGCGTATTGCCCGTCCACCAAGGTCTCAAACACCTTGCCAGGCCGCGCACCCTTCCACTGACTCGATGCCCCTGAGAGCACCCAACCCGCGGTCATTGAGCTCATCGACATGAAGCCCATTCCGGTGCCCAGCAGAATCGACAACGCACGCGCAAAGTGCGTTTTGCCAATTCCTGGGGGGCCCAAGAGCAACAAGGGGGTGATTTCCAATGCGTCACGGCTGTCCTCACACAGGGCCAGCTGGCGACGAATGTCATCCAGCACCTCTGAAAAATTGGGCAGGTCACAGTACAGGTGATCCATGACCGGCAACCCGGAGGGCTTGACTTGAAACCGCTCGGGCCCTTTTTCAAGCATGCGCTCATAGGTGGAGCGCAGGCCCTCATGTTCTTTGGGGGGCAGCTTGTGAAGCTTGCGATCAACCTCGTCCACCTTGTAGAGATGGCGCATGCGGGCAATCGGTATGCTCGCGCGGCTGTGGGCCATGGTAACCAACTCATTTGACACGCTCATGTGAACCTCCCAAAGCGACCACTGTCAGAGTCATTCGATCAGGCTTTGTGCCCGGCAAAGTGCAGAAAAGACATCCCTTTGCGCCTTTTTACCGCAATGCCCTGACCGACGATGCATGTTCTAACAAGCACAACCCATACCAGGCCCCTGTCGCCCGAGGGCGCCCTACTTGACCCAGGTGTTCATTTGGATGATAGGCAGCAGCACGGCCAACACAATCAGCATCACCACCAGGCCCATGGTCACGATCAACAGAGGCTCCAAGATGGTGGCCAACTGCATGGCGCGGCGCTGCACTTCGGCCGACAGTTGCTTGGCGGCTCGCTCCAGCATCAAGGGCAACTTGCCTGTTTGTTCACCCAGCCGCGCAAACATGGACAGCAAACCGGGAAAACGTTTCTTCCCCGCCAGGGCGGATGCCAAGGGGGCCCCCTCACGCACCTGCACCAGCGCGTCCATGGCGTCGGCACGCATGGCCCGGTTTGAAAGCGTTTCTGCCGCCGCTTGCACGGCTTTCAAAATCGGCACTCCCGCGCCGGCCAGCATGGCCAAGGTGCCCGAAAAACGGGCCGCATTATAGCCGCGCGACAAACGCCCGACCAGCGGAAGACCCAACCAGGCGGCATCAAAGCGCACCCGAAACGCTTCATTGCGCAGCATGTACGACAGGCTGACAGCCCCGCCCAACAGACCGAGGAGCAACATCCAGCCATACTCACGCAAAAAAGCGCTGATGGTCAGCATCGCCACCGTCAACCCGGGGAGTGCCCGCTTCGAGCTGGTGAACACCGAGGCCACCTGTGGCACCACATAGGTGACCAGAAACACCACGATCAACACCGCGATCAAGGACACGATGGCCGGATACAGCGATGCCGCCATCAACTTGCTGCGCAGAGCCTGACGCTCTTCCAGGTCATCGGCCAAACGCTCCAGCACCAGGCCCAAGGCCCCGCTTTGTTCGCCTGCGGCCACCACACCGCAATACACCTCATCGAACTCCTTGGGCGCACTGGCCAAAGCCCGCGCAAAAGGCGCCCCAGAGTTCACTTCGGCGCGCAGATGGGCCACGAGCTCACGCTGCTTGGGGTCTTCAGCTTCATCACTGAGGGCGGTCAGAGCCCGCTCCAAGGGCAGGCCGCTGCCCACCAAGCCGGCGAGTTGGCGCGTCCAGACGGCCAAGCCGGTGCTCCCAAAAACCCGGCGCGTGAAACTGATGCCCGTGTTGGCCCGCGCATTCGACACCGCCGTGACCGACATGGGCACCAGCGCCTGGGCGCGCAACTGCGCCCGTGCGGCCTTGGCGTTGTCGGCCTCCAGCAAGCCCGTGGTGGGTTTGCCGGCGGCATTCAGGGCTTCAAACTTGTAGGCGGGCATGGTGGGGGTGGGGTACGTCAGCGTCTCAGTGAAGGGACTTAATCACGCGTGACACGCAACACTTCTTCCAGCGAGGTAATGCCCTCTTTCACCAAGCGTTCGCCGTCGTCGCGCATGGAGCGCAGGCCCCCCTGCTCGGCGGCCTTCATCACCTGACTTTCGGAGGCTTTGGCATGAATCAGCGCACGCACGCGCTCATCGGCTGTCATCAGCTCATACACGCCCGTGCGGCCTTTGTAGCCGGTGTTCCCGCACTGGTCACAGCCCACGGGGTGGAACAAGCCCTCGGCATCTTGGCGCTTGCAATGCGGGCACAGCTTGCGCACCAGGCGCTGGGCCAATACCCCCAACAAGCTGGAGCTCAGCAAAAAGGGCTCCACCCCCATGTCCGTCAAGCGCGTCACGGCGCTGGGTGCATCATTGGTGTGCAGCGTGGCCAGCACCAAGTGACCCGTCAATGATGCCTGGATGGCAATCTGAGCGGTTTCAAAGTCGCGGATTTCCCCGATCATGATCACATCCGGGTCTTGCCGCAAAATCGCGCGCAGCGCCTTGGCAAACGTCAGCTCAATCTTGGGGTTGACCTGGGTTTGGCCGATGCCTTGCAGCTCGTACTCCACCGGGTCTTCCACGGTCAGCACATTGGTGGTGCTCACATCCACCTGCCCCAGTGAGGCATACAAAGTGGTCGTCTTGCCCGAGCCCGTGGGGCCGGTGACCAAGACGATACCGTGGGGTTGTTGCACCAACTTTTGAAAGCGCGACAAGGTGTCGCCGCCCATGCCCAGGCCTTCCAGCGTGAACTTGGACTCCCCCTTGTCCAGCAGCCGCAACACGGCACGCTCACCATGCGAGGAGGGCAGGGTAGACACCCGCACATCCACGGCGCGCCCACCAATGCGCAGCGAGATGCGACCATCTTGGGGCATGCGCTTTTCAGAGATGTCCAGCTCGGCCATGATCTTCAGCCGCGAGATCATGGCGGCGTGCAAAGCTTTGTTGGGCTGCACGACCTCGCGCAGCGAGCCATCCACCCGAAAGCGCACCGAGCTGCTGCGCTCGTAGGGCTCAATGTGGATGTCCGAGGCCCCATCCTTGGCTGCCTGCGTGAGCAAGGCGTTGAGCATGCGGATGATCGGGGCGTCATTCGAGGCCTCAAGCAAGTCTTCAATCGCTGGCAACTCTTGCATCATGCGCGAGAGGTCGACCGTGTTTTCGACCTCACCCACCACCATTGCCGCACTCGACTCGCTGCCCGCATAAGCCACTGCAATGCGATTGGCCAAGGTGCTGGCCGATTCATGTTCGAGCACATCGATGTCATACAAGCGGATGACCTCACTCAGCGTGGCCAGCGGTGTGGACTCAGGTGCCCACAGCACCATCCGCTCGCCGTCGTGTTCGAGCAAGAGGGTGTGTGCTTTGGCATAGCTGTATGGCAGGGGATGACGTGCGCCCATGGTGCGAGGCCTCAGTAGGTTCAGCGAAGCTGTTCAGCGTCAGCGGGAGCGGCGGGTTTTTTCGTCATTTCACTGCGCGCCGGTGCCACGGGGGCTTCATTGATGGGGTTCAGAAAACCTTTCTTGGGCTGGTTGTCTTGCTGCGTGGCCCGAATCACGTCGTAGCGATCCATGGACAGGGCATTGGCCGCTTCTTGCGTGCGAATGACCACCGGACGCAAAAACACCATCAAGTTGGACTTGCCGCGCGTGCGGCCATCACTCTTGAACAAATGTCCCAGCACGGGCACATCGCCCAGCCCGGGCACCTTCGAGCCGTCGCCACTGTACTCATCTTTCAGCAAACCGCCCAGCACCATGATTTGACCGTCATCCACCACCACCGTGGTCTCGATCGTGCTCTTATCCGTGGTCACGCCTTGAGCGCCAGTGCTCGCAACCGACGAGTTTTCCTGGTAAATCGTCATGCGCACCGTGCCGCCTTCGCCGATCTGCGGTTTGACGCGCAGCACCAAACCCACGTCTTTGCGCTCGATCGATTGAAGTGGGTTGGCATTGATCCCCGATGAAGATTGTTGAAAACCGGTGATGATGGGGATGTTTTGCCCGATCACGATTTTGGCTTCTTCGTTGTCCAGCGCCACCAGATTCGGTGTAGACAGCACGTTGGCTTCGGCGTTGGTCTCCAGGAAATTGGCCAGGGCAGCCAGGGTGTAGGCGCCGCCATAGCGCTTGACCACACCCAGATTCAAACCCTTGTTCAGGCTGAGTGCATTGGGATCTTTGGTGCCAGCGGCCACCGATATCGGCAAAATGTTGCTGCCGCCGGAGTCGAAATTGGTGCCGCCCACCACACCCACGTTGTTGTTGCCACTCTTACCCAAAAGCCCTTGCCACTGAAATCCCACATCGGCAATTTTTCTGCTGTCGACCTTGATGATCATGGACTCGATGTACACCTGCGCACGGCGAGAATCCAGTTGGTCAATCACCGCACGGAGCTGCCGGTAAAGCGGCTCAGGGCCCGTGATGACCAATGAGTTTGTGGAGGTGTCGGCTTGGATGAAACCCCCCGTTGAAGGCCCTGCTGACGCACTCACAGGGGCTGTGGCTTGGGTTTGTCCACCGGCTGCCCCCATGTTGGGGGACTGGGGCGTCGGACTGCCTGAGCCGCCGCCCGCGCCGCCCGCGCTATTGGGTGCATACGCCGCGCGTAACACCGCGGCCAGCTTGGTGGCGTCGGCATTTTTCAGGTAAACCACCCAGATGTTGCCCATGCCACTGGTGCCACCCTGGGTGGGTTGGTCGAGCTTGGCAATCAAGTTGCGCACGTTGGCCAAACGGGCCGGGTTGGGCGCCTTAATCAGCAAGGCGTTGCTGCGGGCATCCACCAACACCGACACACCACCGCCAGGTGCCGCACCCGGCACGCCGGCGCCGTCTGACATTTTTTGCACCATGGCCGCCAAATCGGTGGCCACCGCGTGCTTCAAGGGGATCACCTCGACATCACCGGCCGTCGAGACGTCCATGCTGGCGATGATTTTGGCAATGCGCTGCAGGTTGTCGGCATAGTCCGTGATCACCAGCGAGTTGTTGCCAGGGTTGGCATTGATGGTGTTGTTGGGGCTGATCAATGGGCGCAGCACGGGCACCAGGTTGTTGGCATTTTCGTGGCTGAGGGTGAAGATCTGCGTCAAGATCTGATCCCCGCGCCGTGTCACATCACCGACTGAGACGCTGCCGGTTTGCAGCTTGGCATCGGCCTCGGGCACGACCTTGTACAGGCCCCCAACCTCCACCACGGCAAAGCCCAAACCGCGCAATGCCGCCAAATAATTGAGGTAGGCCTCGCGGGGCGACAAGGGTTGTTCGCTGTAGACCGTGATGTTGCCTTTGACGCGCGGGTCAACAATGAACTGCTGCTTCAGGATCGCCCCCATGGCACGGCTGACGCCCTCAATGTCCGCATTGACAAAGTTGAGCGTGACCGGCTCGCCCTTGAACTGTTTGCTGGGAGCTGGCGAGTTTTGGGCCAAGGCCACAGGCGCGCCACCCAAGGTCGCAAAGAGCAGGCTGGCCACCAGCGCTGCTGCAGCGACATGGGGACGGCGTTGAAAGGGTGAATGCGTTTTCATACTTATCCGATCGAAATAACTGAGCGCGCGCCATCGCGCCGCCCGATGATGTTGAGCAGGTTTTGCAGGGCGGCCTGGTCTTCGTCGCTGGACCGGGCCTCGCCCGTGAACCGCATGCCGTTGGCTCCCCAGGTGCCCGAGCCAGACAATTGCAGCGCGCCCGACTGCGTGGTCAGCGTCAGTGCCGATCCCCCCGAGGCACCCCCGTCGCCCTGCAGGGTCAGTTGATAGCTGCCCAGAGGTTGCAGTGTCGACAACCGGGACGAAATGTTCACCAAATCCAGTTGCGCCTTGCCCGTGACCAGCCAGCGCCCTTGAACCGACTCCAGCGTCAGTCCGCTGGAACTCAGGCGAATCGCGCCTTGCAGCTGCATCGTGTTCCAGGGGGTTCCCAGGCCAACCAGCCAAGAGCTGGGCCATTGGCCGACCCAGCCAGAGGCTGACGGTACCAGGTTCACGCGCATGCGGCCCCAGCCTGGGGTGATTTGAATGGCCACACGGCCATTCAAACAACACGCATGAGCCGCTTGAACTTCGAGGCCCGTTTTGTGAAAACCCAGGGTCCATTGAGCGCGCCCAGGCAGGGCGCTGGCGTCCTTGCTGCCGGGGCCCCCCGTTAACACGACCATCGCGCTGCCATTCCAGATGGTGCCACGCGCATCGGACAAAATCACATGATGGTTGCTGAGCGAGCCCACAGTGCCAGCCAGCCAGCTGGCCGGCGCGAAGGCCACCAAGCCCACCAAGATACCCGCCAAGACGCCCGCGATGGCCCAACGGCGGCCTGCGCTGCGCGACTTGTCCCAGGCCATCTCTGCGATGGTGGAGTCTTTCCAGTCCATCCCCGACTCTGTGGGGGCCCAGCGAGGCCGAGCGCGACCCAGGCCCATCATGATGGACTCCCGATGACCAACAAAATCGTGCCTGAATAGCCGCTGCTTGAGCGGTTCAGCTGGGCTTCCAGGGGGCGTGCGCGCGCAGCGCTGCGCACCTCAGCCAGCCACTCCCTGAGCGCCTCAGGGCTGGCATTCGTGAGCGTCAGCGTGACACGATCTCCTTGGAGCACGGCGCGTCCTTGTTTGCCCAGCCGCTCGGTGGCTGACTGCAAAGAGGCCACCGCCTGCGTTGCTGACACAGGAGCGATGCCACGCAATTCGCGGCTCTCTCCCATCATTCGATACATCTCTTGCAGTTGAACCTCCAGGCGATCCAACTCGGCGGGGGCCTTGTCAAGGGTTTGCCAGGCGGGCTGAACGGCAATCGTCCAGAACAAAAAAGCGCTCGCCAGCACGCCTGTCAGAGACAAAGCGCGGCGCTCACGCACGCCGAGTGCTTGCCAACGACCGCGGGCGTCGGCGAGCGCCTGGCGCAGGCCACTCTCAGAGGGGGAGGTTTGATTCAACGGCTGGCTCCCGACGGCTGGTTGGAAATGCTGACACGGCTCAAGGTGAGTCGACCTTCTGCCGACTCAACTTGCAATCCCGTATTCAGGTGGCTGCGAAACTGTTCGACTTGGCTGTCGCTCCAGCCCGAGGCTGCCAAACTCAGACGCCCCTCTTTGAACTGGAAATTGTCCACCGGGGGGCGATCCGTGGGCCAGGCTGAGGCAGCCGCTTGCAACAAAGGCTCCAGGTCGGTGTCCCCAGGCTTGCCCGCCAGGGTCCGCAAAGCTTGCACCTCACGTTGCATCTGCACGGGGGCATCCAAGACGCCACGGACCTGAGGAAACGTGGTCTTCAGTACCGTGACCAGCGCTTCCTTGCGGGCCTTGATCTCGGCCTGTTGGCGCCAAGCCCATAAGTTCAAACCGACCACCTGCAGCAGCGCCAGGCTCACCAAGCCCACGCGCACGGGGCGCCAACCGGGGGCCAAGAAAAGGCGCCACAAATCACGAGCGGCTCTCAAGCCCTTGCTCTTGCGCGCCAAACTGAACTGGCGCAAGTTCCACAAAGTGCGCGACGCCTGCAGCAACCGGAAGGGGCCCGACATCACATTGACGGGCATCCCCAGCCACGCTTCTGCTTGTTGGGCGGCGCTCGGCGTGGTGGTCCAGCGTGTGCCTGGGGGGCCAGGGCGTGGCACCAGCTTGCGTGCCAGCGAGCCTTTCAATTGCATCACCGCCACGCCGCCGCTGTCTGACCAGCTCAACGTCACGTTGGAGCCGGTATTTCCGTCGGGATCGAGCGCTTCTGCAAAGTGTCCGCTGGCAACCTCATCAGGCCAAATGGCCGGAACCACGCGATCAACAAACACCTGGGCACGTTCGAGCCCGTTGAGTTCACGGGTCAGCCAGGGCAAATGGACGGCAGCAATCCAGGTCGGCTGGCCTGCGGTCGCCTGAGGCTCCAAGGCCAAGAGCGTGCTCTCGGCGTCCTCCAAAAGAGCCTCTTCCAACACGCCAACCAGGGCGGCCGCCAGGCGAGCGCCGGGGGCTTTGGGCAAGGTGATGCGGTGCCAGCCGACATCGGTGTCTGCCAACACAGCCACCACAGAATCGGCCTTGGGCAGCAGGGATGCCGCACAGCGTCCTTGGGACACCAGCGCAAACCCATCGCTCGTGACGGCGTAAGCGTACTCGCGCGTGCCTGCGTCGACTTCCGGGGGGAGGCCCTGGCTGCGGGCATGCAGCCGCTGGCGGGGCGGTATCTGGATGACAAGAACAGACATGGCTTGTACGGTTACTGCTGAGGTTGGGTGTTGATTGTAGGCATGCTAAGGGCTTCATTCACGAGAAAAACCGCCTGAATCAATCACTTACAACTGAAATGTCAGGGAAAGCCATGATGTTCACGGTGTGGCAGTCATATTGATCAACTCATGGAAAAGAGGTTCTACCTTTGTGCCGGATCCCTCACCTGTTCGTTGAACCAAGGTTCGCTGCTCCAGGATCCGATCTTCCAGGCGCATGCGGCCCCGAATTTCAAAGTATCGAGAACTGATTTCCACCCGTTTGTCTTTCAGCTCCAGAGTGCCTGGGAGTTGTTTTTTGACATCTTCCAGGTCCTTGAACGGCGTCCGCTGGCGTGTTTGAGCGAGCCGCTCAGCCGTGCCCAAATCCACGCCCAGCACAGCAGCGAGCACCTCCCGACTGGCCGTGTTGACGTTGACCGTGGTCTGGGCGGTCGGCAGCAAGGTCACGAACGGCTCGATGCGCCGCAGTGCGTCAGCACTGACACCGAACCATGCCAGTTGCATCAAAGAACGCGGCAACACCGTCGGGTTGGATTTGACGGGGACGGGGACGACTGGGGCCGGGGGCGGGGGCGGGGCGGCAGGAATGCCCCCCTCCAGGCTCTTGGCAATCACGTCCGCCAGCTCCGGTGACACATTGATGTGTTCAAACAGTGTTCGCAACATCGCCACCTCCTTCTTGTCGATGGCGCCTTCCTTGGTCACCAAATTGCGAAGGTTGTAGCGCGACTGCACATCCGTCATGCTGCCCGACAAAAACGCCTCCAGATCGACATCGGTGTTGTTCTTGTCAGCGGCCAAAAAGGTCGACAACCGGGCTTCCGCCAGCGGCACGGCCCAGGGCTCGCCCAGGTGATCCGGGCCGCGATTGCGGCCGTCTTCTCGCAAAATCAATCGCGCCCAGTCGAGGGCCCCCGTCAAAATCCAGTCAGACTGCCGGCGTGCGCGTTCAGCCGCTTCGACCTGCACGGCGCGCCACTGTTGCCACACCATGGCCGCAGCCAGGGTCGACACCAGCGCCACGATCATCATGGCCATCAACAAGGCGGCGCCTCGGGAGCGTTTGATGTGCAGGGTTACCTCCATTTCGGCCCCAATGCAATATCTCGTGTCAGCGCCCCATTGAAGCCGCTACCCTCTGCGAAAGTCAAGACCAGGCGGACACCGTCTGGCAATTCTTCGATAGGCCCGCCTCCTCCCAAGGGAGGGGCGACATCGCCGCTGGATTGCGCGTTACTCCAGGCGTTGCCCCGAAAAAAATAAATCTGCCACTGCGCGATGCCCGTCAAGGTACGCAGCTGACCCGGCTCGGTGCCGACGAACTGTTCGCTGCGTGTGCCTGTGTCTTGCAGGTCTTTCAGGCTGGTGGTGGGCGTGCTGGTCCAGCGCAGCAACTGCTGCTGGCCCGGCAGTGCGCCGGGTCGCAAAGACCAGTTCACCCATTGCAGGCCTTGATCGGTTCTGCGAACGAGTCGCAGCGTGTTGCCATCAAAACGCAAAGCGGGCACCTGATCTTCCGAGCGGCTGCCAGGGACGGACGTCTCTTGAATGGAGGCCAAATCCAGCTCCCATTGGGCCATCACCGTGTTCAGGCGCAAGGTCTGGTCCAGCCGAGTTTGACTGAACTCCCGGGTGCGCACGATGCCATCCACACCCTGCCACGCCATGATGGCCAAAATCGCCATGATGGTCATGGCCACCAACACCTCAATGAGCGTGAAGCCGTGAAATTGGCGTGATGAGGTGTGTGGCGTCATGGGATCAAAACCGTGACTGAACTGTAGACAGCGACAACACAAGCTGCCCCTGGCCATTGAAAATTTTGGCCTCGACCCGCCGGAAGTTGGGGTTGGGTGTCGGGCGCACCTCCTGCTTGCCCGTGTAGACGGTGCCGAGTTGCTCACAGCCGAAGTCACTGTCGCCGACGGGGGGGTAGCTGCCTTTGACCAACCTCAACGAAGTCAGCTGGTTGTCTGCGCACCACTGGGCTTGACTGATCTCCTCAAGGCGCACGGCGTTGTTGGTCAACGAGCCTGCCGCTTGAATCCCTGCGGCCAAGGTCACGGCGACGATGGCCAGAGCCACCAGCACCTCGATCAATGTGAAACCCTTGGGGGCGTGTCGGGAGTGGGCCATGCTTCAGCGCTCTGGGGGTGACGGCTCTGCATTCACAATCGCAAACGCTGCCAGGCCATCAGTTTTGAGAGTGATCTGCTGTTGATCCAACCGCAGGATGACCTGCTGCGGGCCGATCAGGGGCTCGGGGCCCAACATCAAGCCTTTGGCCCCCGGGATGTTCACCACGATGTCCGGCCCCAACCAGCGGGTGGGCATGCCACTGGAAGGGGGTAGTCCCTGGAAGCGGAAATCGACTTGTTCCGAGACGCTGGGGTCTTGCGCGACGGGCATCCAAGTCACCGCCACCCCTGACACCCGAGACTCCGTGCGCGCAGCTTCAAGCAGAGCGACTAAGCGTGACGCCTCACGCTCAAGCCTTGTCGCCGCAGGGTCTCGCAAGGCCAAACTGACCGTGGCCGCTCCCACGGCGATCAAGGCAATGACAACCAACAACTCGATCATCGTGAAGCCGCGCCGCAGCGCAGGCAGGAGGGGGGACTGCATAGGAAAAACCAATGTTCAGTGAGGCGTCATTGCCAAGAGCCGACGTCTGCGTTGCGACCCTCGCCACCGGCGACGCCATCTTCACCGAAGCTGTAAACGTCTATGTCACCCTTGATGCCTGGATTGGCGTACTGATAGGCGTTTTTCCAAGGGTCGGTGGGCAGCTTATCGAGGTACGGCTTCCAGTTGGGGGGGATGGTGCCTGTGGTGGGCTTGGCGACCAGGGCTTGAAGCCCTTGCTCGCCGCTTGGGAAGCGCTGGTTGTCCAGTTTGTACAATTTCAGCGCCTGCATGAGGTTGTTCACGTCGGTTCGCGCCGCAGTGACCCGCGCATCGCCGGCGCGGTCCAGCACGTTGGGCACGATCAATGCCGCCAACATGCCGATGATGACCAGCACCACCATCAGCTCGATCAGGGTAAAACCGCGCTGGCGGCGAGGCTCTTTGGCGTTGGGCACAAGGGGGAAAGTAGGTTTTGTCATCCCAAAAATCCTGGCTGAAGTGAGGGCGGTTGAAAATGGTTGCAATTCCGAGTGATCGTAATGCGTTAGATGGATCATAATCGTCTCATGATGTTCCGAATTGCCTCATTTTTGGTTTGGGCTGTCGTGGCGGCTGCTGCGACGTTCTGGGCTTTGCGCCTGGCCGTACGTCCTGCCTCTGCCCCTGCATACGCGTCAGCTGAGCAGGGTTCTTTGGTTGCAGGCGTTGACTTTTCACGCTTGCTGGGGGCGACGCCTGCTGCTGCGCCTGCAGCGGTGGCTGCACCGCCGCCTGAGGCGTCACGCTTCCAGTTGGCCGGTGTCGTGGCCCCGCGCACGGCTGAATCCCCCGAAGGCGTCGCTCTCATTGCCGTTGATGGCAAGCCGGCCAAGCACTACAGGGTGGGCAGCAAGATTGATGGCGAATGGGTCTTGCAAGCCGTGGGCAGGCGCTCAGCGTCCATCGGGCCAGCCCAGGGCGACCCCGTCGCCGTGTTGGAGCTCCCGGTTTTGCCTGAGCCCTCCACGGGCCGTTTGCCACCACCGCCTACCCAGTAAATAAAGCCCTGCCTGGGCCGGATGCATCTTTTGCATCTTGTAACGGTTGAGCCCGGCTTGAACCTACAAAGTGCTGGGCAACAGTGGCGCGAGACCCTCGTTGTCAGCCACTTCGGTGAGCAGAGCCGCCGCACTGAGCAACATCGGCCAGACCAGCGAGGTACTGGTTCCGTCAATGCTCTCCATGCCCAGCTCGAGCATCGCCGTGCTCTTGAACAACGCCAGGGCGCGGTCCAGGCCCGGGTGAGTGTTGCTGCGGCTGAAAACGCAAAAGTCGGTCACGGCCGGGTTGACGCGAGCGGCCACCATCAAGGCCGCGATAGCGGGCAGGCCGTCGACGATCATCAGGCTGCGCTTGCTGGCCAGCACCAACATCATCCCCACCATCATCGCCATGTCAAAGCCCCCCAGGGCGGCCAAGACATCGACCGGCTCAGACACGGCTCGGTGCCGCTCCAGGGCTTGCTTCAGATGAGTGAGCAGCTGTGCTCCCGTTGCGGCTTCAGTCGACCTGTTGGCTGGGCGCAAAAACCCCTGCAAGTCGGCGCCCGTCAATTGAGACAATACCAGCGCCGCCGACTCATTTGCACCCAGGCCGATACAGGCACAAGCCACCACGTTGCCATGCAATGCATCGCCCATTTCCATGCCGGCCCGGATGGCCGCTTGGGCCTGCTCCGTTTGCATGGCGTTGCCCAGTCTGGCGTTGTGGGTTCCGTGCGCTTGCTTGCGTGCCAACAACCGAGCGTGGGGTGCGACGGGCTCCACCATCCCGGCATCGGCCACCCACCACTGGATGCCCTGAACCTGGGCAAACACCGAGGCCACCAATTGACCCTGCAACAAGCGATGGACGCACTCGCTGGTGGAGGCCCACAGCCCTGGGGATAGTCCATCCTCTGCCAAGCCATGATCGGCGGCAAACAACATGAGCTGAGGGTCGCGCAAGCGGGGGTTGAGTGTGTTCTGTATCAAGCCAATGCGCACCGCCAGCGCTTCCAGCTCACCCAAGCTGCCGCTGGTCTCGGCCCGCCGGTTCAGCTTGTGGTGCAAAGCTTGCGCCAGCAGGGGTGTGGCGGTGGGTGTGCTGGGCAGGGTGTTCAAAGACATGGCGCCGATATCGTGAGGTTCGACTAAGCCCGCGACTAGCGCAGGAACAAACGGTAGGCCGGATTGTCAGTCTCATCGACGCAGGGGTAAGCCAGCGTTTGTAAGAATTCCTTGAACGCCTTCTTGTCGGCTTTGGGCACCTGGATGCCCACCAAAATGCGGCCGTAGTCTGCGCCTTGGTTGCGGTAGTGGAACAAACTGATGTTCCAGCCCGGATGCATGCTGGACAAAAACCTCATCAATGCACCTGGCCGCTCTGGAAAAATAAATCGATACAAGCGCTCTTCGTGCGCCAACTCGCTGCGCCCACCCACCAAGTGGCGCAGGTGGGTCAAGGCCAATTCATCGTGACTCAGGTCCAGCGTGGAAAACCCGCTGCGGGTGAGCATCTTGGCGATTTTCTCGGGCTCGTCGCGGTGCGTTGTGGCAATGCCCACAAACACATGCGCCTCAGTTTTGTCCGAGATGCGGTA
The DNA here is from genome assembly GCA_031374415.1 of Burkholderiales bacterium. GTDB lineage: Bacteria > Pseudomonadota > Gammaproteobacteria > Burkholderiales > Burkholderiaceae_C > CANHBY01. The sequence continues at coordinate 31,599 of JANMGB010000037.1, read as the reverse complement.
GTTGAATTCAGTGACCGCCCGAGGCCCAATCAGCTCACAAAAGCGCTTGAAACTGCCTCGCTCCTCAGGGATCGTGACAGCAAACAGGGCCTCCCGTTCCTCACCCAGCTCGGCGCGCTCGGCGGCGAAGCGCAAGCGGTCAAAGTTCATGTTGGCGCCGCACGTGATCGTGACAAAGGTCTGGCCCTTGAGCGCATGGGACTGAACATACTGCTTGATGGCTGCCACGCCCAAGGCGCCTGCGGGCTCGAGGATGCTTCGGGTGTCTTCAAAGACATCCTTGATTGCGGCACACACGGCATCGGTGTTCACCAAAATGAACTCATCCACATGCTGCCTGACCAGTCGCAAGGTCTCGACCCCGACCTTCTTGACCGCAGTCCCATCCGAGAACAATCCTACTTCGGCCAGTTCAATGCGACGCCCTGCGGCCACCGAGCGGGCCATGGCGTCCGAGTCAACCGTTTGCACCCCAATCACCTTGATGTCGGGCCGAATGGCCTTGATGTAGGTGGCAATCCCTGAGATCAGTCCGCCGCCACCGACGGCCACAAAAATCGCATCCAGGGGCCCCTGGTGTTGGCGCAAAATTTCCATGGCGATGGTGCCCTGACCCGCAATGACATCGGGGTCATCGAAGGGGTGCACGAAGGTCAAACCTTCCCGCTGCTCCAAGTCCAGGGCATGCACATAAGCGTCAGAGTAGCTCTCGCCATGCAAGACCACTGCGCCGCCCAAGGACTTGACGGCATCGACTTTGACCCGCGGTGTGGTGGTCGGCATCACAATCAGCGCCCGACAACCCAAACGTTTGGCGCTCAATGCCACGCCTTGAGCGTGATTGCCTGCCGACGCGCAAATGACACCTTGCGCCAACTGGGCCGGCGTCAAGTGAACCATTTTGTTGTACGCCCCGCGCAGCTTGAAGCTGAACACGGGTTGCGTATCCTCACGCTTGAGAAGCACCTGATTGCCCAGGCGCTTGGACAGGTTGCGCGCAGGCTCCAGGGCGGTCTCGATGGCCACGTCATAGACGCGGGCCGTCAGGATCTTTTTGAGGTAGTTCTGCAAATCAGCCGCGGCTGTCTGAGACGATGGGGAGGGTAGTTTGGCAGCCATGACAACCGATTTGCACACACAAGATCAAGGACACAGGATCATAGGATGGCGTTTTGCGCTGCAAAGCGCCATACCGGAGCAAAAAAAACCCAAGGCATGACTGCCTTGGGTGAATCCCCCTGCTGAGCAGGTGGAGGAGACAACCAGGGCCCAGGTGAGTTGGGCAATCGAAAGCTAGTGTAGCTGTGGGCATGTTGCGCTGCAACATATTTAGCTTTGGTGCCAGAATCGGGGGTTTTGGGAGATCAAGATGGAGTGCACGCTGCAGTGGCAAGCCCAGTCGGGCATGGTGTTTGTGGCCGAAACCGGCAGTGGTCACCTGATCACCATGGACGGTGCGCCCGAGGGGGGCGGGCGCAACTTGGCCCCGCGCCCTATGGAAACAGTCTTGGCTGGTGCCGGGGGGTGCACGGCTTACGATGTGGTCTTGATTCTGAAGCGTGGACGACACCAGGTCACCGGCTGCCAAGTCAAAGTGACTTCCGAGCGTGCCACAGTCGATCCCAAGGTCTTCACGCGGATCCACATGCACTTTGTCATCACGGGCAAAGACATCCCCGCGGTGGCCATTGAGCGTGCGGTGGCCTTGAGCCACGAAAAATATTGCTCGGCCAGCATCATGCTGGGCAAGACGGCTGAAATCACCACCAGCTTTGAGCAAATTCAGGCGTAGCGTGTTGGCTCAGATCCAGTGGGCGGCGGTAGTCATGACCTTGGCCGCAGCGCGCATCAGGGTGCGAACGACGGCAGGCACGGGCTGTGCGCCCTCCGTTTCAGCCTGCTGTGCGTGCGCGGCTTCATCGGCTTTCATCTGGGTGACGATGGCGCGCGAGCTCAAATCTTGGGCGGGCAGCCGGCTGAGGTGATCTTGCAGGTGGGCCTCCACTTGACGCTCGGTCTCCAGCACAAACCCCAGGCTCAAGGCGTCACCCGATTTGCCCGCGACGCAGCCCAAGCCGAACGCGCCGGCATACCAAAGCGGATTCAACCGAGACGGGTGCGTACCCAGCGACTCTAGGCGCTGTTGAGTCCAGGCCAGGTGATCCTCCTCCTGGCGCGCGGCATTTTCGAAGTGGGCTTTGAGGGCCGGCGTGCGAGTGGTCAGCGCCTGGGCTTGATAAAGCGCTTGAGCGCACACCTCGCCCACGTGATTCACTCGCATCAAGGCGCCAGAGAGCTTTCGCTCTGAAGGCGTGAGCGATTCGGGGCTGTTGGCGGGGGCGGGCGAAGCGCGGTGCGCGTGTGAGCGGCCCCACAGGGTGCGCAAGGCGGTATCGACGTTCTGAATCCACTGATCGCTTGGGCTGAAATGGCGCATCGCTTGTCCTGATAGGGTGGGCTGAATGGTGCAGTGCGGTCGCTGAGGAGCGTTGCTATCGTGCAACGAATAAACCCCTTTGGGGCTGAAAAACTTTGCGCCGCCAGGGGGGTTCTGTTGCAATCGCGGCAGCTTCCCAAACGGAGGTCGGTCGAGAACAACGTCAAAGGCGTGCTTTGGGCCCCGAATTTAACCTTGGAGAAAATCGCAATGAAGAAGACTTTGATTGCCCTGGCCGTGCTGGCCACATCAGGCGCCGCTATGGCCCAATCAACCTTCACGCTGTATGGCGTGGCCGATGCTAACTTGGAGCGCGTAAAAGGCGGTAGCGGAACCGCTGCCGCTCCAGGCCTTGCTTCAACCAAAACCAACAGCGTTAACAGGGTGAGCTCTGGTGGCTTGAACGGTTCGCGTTGGGGCTTGCGTGGTTCGGAAGATCTGGGTGGCGGCCTGAAGGCCGTGTTCCAGCTCGAAAGCGGGTTTGACATTGACACCGGCACCAGTGGGCAAGGCAGCCGTCTGTTTGGTCGCCAAGCTTTTGTGGGTTTCGAGGGTGGTTTTGGCTCGGTCCGTCTGGGCCGCCAGTACACCCCGATCGGTAACCTGTCTGACATGGCAGGTACCAAGCCTTACGACATCCTCGCTTTGGCGGGTACCTACGGTGCCGCTGGTGGTTCGCAAAACACCAACATCAATGCGTACCGGACCGACAATGCCTTGACCTACAAGACCCCCTCTTTCAGCGGGTTCACCGTTGAGGCTCAGTACTCTACCCAGGTGGGTGGTGCCGAAACCAACACTGGCACCAGCGCCAAGCAAGGTCGTCATTACGGCTTCAATGCCATTTTTGCAAATGGCCCCATCTCCGCAGGTCTTGGCTACATTCAGATTCAAGACGTGAACGCAGCCTTGGCTGAAAGCCAAAAGCGCAATGAGGTGCTGCTGGTGGGTGGTTATGACTTCGCCGTGACAAAGTTGACGGGTTTCTACTCGCAAACTCAAGGTGGTACCGCTGCGACCCAAGACAGCAAGAAAATGAAGGTGTATGGCCTGACCGCTGCATTCCCATTTGGTGCGGCTACCGTGACCCCTGGGATCGGTATGTCTAAGGATGTGACCGGCGTTAGCGCCAGCACACCTAAAGACGACGTGAAGTTCTTCACGTTGCAAGGTACGTATGATTTGTCCAAGCGTACGGCCCTGTACACCCACATTGCCCTCGTTTCCAATGATGCTGGCGCAGCCAAGGGCTTCAATGCACCTAACTTCGACCAGTCATCCAACGGTATTCAAGTGGGTGTTCGTCACCGCTTCTGATGCTTCGCGGGCTTGGCCCGCGTAGGATCTGAGCACCAACCGCTGCGCGCAAGTGCAGCGGTTTTTTTGCGTCTGGCGTGGATGTCGTGCAACAGAGCATTGCCTAGGTGGGCGCCACGTTTGACAATGTGCGACTGTCTTTCAGAGAGGTGGGCCACATGATTAAAAAAGTCGTTGGAGCGTTTGCGCTGATGCTGGGTGGGTCTTGCGTTTGGGCGCAGCAGGATGGGGCTGTGGAGGTTTACGGCTTGATCGATGCGGGTGTCTCCCGGGTGTCGGGTGTGCGGGGTGGCTCGGTCTACCAGGTCAACAGTGGCATTGTGGAGGGGTCTCGCTGGGGGCTTCGCGGGCGGGAGGATCTGGGGGGTGGCTACAAAACCCTCTTTGTTTTGGAGAGTCGGTTTGAGGTTGACACGGGCGCCTTGGGCAATAAGCCGGTCACTGGCAACCAACTGCCCGATCGAGTGGCCTCGCCCACGGCGCTGGGCTTGCCTGACACAGCGCTGACGCGCGGGACGGTGTCGGCGATTGGTGCGCAGTTGGCCGCTGCTGATTTGGGCGTCAATATCCCCGGCCGGTTTTTTGATCGCCAGGCTTTCGTTGGGCTGATTACCCCTGTAGGCGCTGTGCTCGCGGGTCGCCAGTACACGCCAGGCTTTGAGGTGGCAGCGTACTTTGACATTCTTAATTTGGCGACGGCCGCTTCACCCCAGCAGTTGGTGGCGTTCCCGGCAGGTGTCGATATTCGAATTTCCAATTCGCTGGCCTACCGCGTGGAGAAAGCAGGGTTTTCTGGCAGTGCCATGGTGGGCGCGCGCGAGGGCTCGGCTGCCACGGGTCGGTTTTTAGGCCTGGGGGGCATGTACAAGACTGAGCGCTACGCTTTGGGCTTGGCACACAACACCCGGTATAACGAGCTCGGCAATCGTTCGCTCACCAATACCGTTGTGGGCGGCACCTTGAACCTGGGCTTTGGTGTGGTCAGTGCCCAGTTCAATGACATCAAGGACGACAATCCATCCGGTTTGTCGACACTGCCTGAGCCGTTTCAAACCGCATTCGTCAATGCCTTGAAGCAAGACAGCCAACTGTTTCACATGGGCTATCGCCACCTGTTGGGCGCGAACAGTGTCGCTTTTGCTTATAACCAGTTGAATGACAACCGGCCTGCCAATGCGGATGTGGCGTCTTATGGGGTGGCCTATACCCATGTGCTCTCTAAGCGCACCGACCTGAGCTTGGCGCTCGCCCATATCGACAATAAGGCCCGTGGTCAGGTGGCACCCGGTGGAAACGGCTATCTGGGCGCAGTGGCTGAGGTGGCCGGGCGGGATGTGAACAGCCTTTCGTTTGGCATTCGACATCGCTTTTGAATTTGTGAGATCGTTTGCTGTTCTTCGGCCCCCGCTTTCAGCGGGGGTTTTATTTTGGGGCCACCGGCCGGTCTCTGTAGTGATGGTTTTGGAAGCCTGTTCTCATGTCCGCGATTGTGTTTGACCAAGTTAGCAAGGTGTTCCAAGGGCCCCGCGGTGAGGTGCGGGCGCTGGACGGCATCAGTTTTCAGATCGAGCCGGGTGAGTTTTTCGGCCTGCTCGGACCCAACGGCGCCGGTAAAACGACCTTGATCAGCGTGCTCGCCGGTTTGGCCAGGGCCACTCAGGGGCGGGTGCGGGTCATGGGTTTTGATGTGGTGGCGGACTATGCCGCTGCACGCCAAGCGCTGGGCATCGTGCCCCAGGAGTTGGTGTTTGATCCGTTTTTCACCGTGCGGGAGTGCTTGCGGATTCAGAGCGGCTATTTTGGGATTCGCCGCAACGACGATTGGATCGATGAGTTGTTGCAGGGCCTGGGCTTGGCTGACAAGGCGGATTCCAACATGCGTCAGCTCTCGGGCGGGATGAAGCGTCGGGTGTTGGTGGCGCAGGCTGTGGTGCACAAGCCGCCGGTGATTGTGCTGGATGAGCCGACCGCCGGAGTGGATGTCGCCTTGCGGCAAACCCTGTGGCAGTTTGTGGCGCGCTTGAACCAAGAGGGGCGCACGGTCTTGCTGACCACGCATTACTTGGAAGAGGCGCAGGCGCTGTGCGGCCGCTTGGCCATGCTCAAACAGGGGCGCGTCAAAGCCCTGGACACCACCACGGCCTTGTTGGCGGGGCGGGCCAGCACCATGCTGCGGTTCACGCTGGACGCGCCCTTGCCGGCTGTGTTGGTCGATCAGGCCCGCGTGACGGGGCGCTCGGTGCAGATCAAGGTGCGCGATGCGGCAGACTTGGAGCGGGTGTTGGTCACCTTGCGTGAGGCGGGCTGTCAGCCTGAAGACATCGAGATTGGCCGGGCCGATTTGGAGGATGTTTTTTTGGAAATCATGAGCGGCGAGTCGGAGGTGGCGGCATGAGTGGCTCGGTTTTGGCGGGTGCGCGGACGCTGTTTTATAAGGAGGTGCTGCGGTTTTGGAAGGTGAGCATTCAGACGGTGGCCGCACCGGTGCTGACCGCCATGATGTACTTGTTGATCTTCGGCCATGTGCTGGAAGATCATGTCAAGGTGTTTGACCAGGTGGGTTACACCAGCTTTTTGATCCCCGGCCTGGTCATGATGAGCATGTTGCAGAACGCTTTTGCCAACAGCAGCAGTTCCTTGATTCAGAGCAAGATCACCGGCAATCTGGTGTTTTTGCTGGTGACGCCTTTGTCCCATTGGGCGTGGTTTGTGGCCTATGTGGGCGCCTCGTTGGTGCGCGGTGCGGCGGTGGGTGTGGGCGTGTTGCTGGTGACGGTGTGGTTTGCGCCCTTGCCTTTGGCTCAGCCCTTGTGGATCGCGGTGTTCGCGCTGTTGGGCTGCGCAATGATGGGGACGCTGGGCTTGATCGCGGGGCTGTGGGCTGAAAAGTTTGACCAGATCGCGGCGTTTCAGAATTTCGTCATCATGCCCATGACGTTTTTGTCAGGGGTGTTTTACTCGGTGGGCAGCTTGCCCGCGGTGTGGCAGCGGGTGAGCCATTTGAATCCGTTTTTCTACATGATCGACGGCTTTCGCTATGGCTTTTTCGGGGTCAGTGATGTCTCGCCTTGGCTGAGCTTGGGGGTGGTGTTTGCGGCACTGGCCGGGGTGGTCACGATGTGTCTGCAGTTGCTTCGCAGTGGCTACAAGCTGCGGTCTTGAGCCAAGTACCCCGTCTCAGTGAATTTGAAAGCTTGATTCGCCAAGGCGAACAAGGGGTGCATTGGCAGGCGGAGCGTGCAGGAATGGAGTGCGCGCGGGCCTGTTGCGCGTCAGGCACTCTCCTGGATCCCCGCCTTCGCGGGGATGACGGGAGGCGGCGGGGATGACGGGAGGCGGCGGGGATGACGGGAGGCGGTGGGGATGACGGGAGGCGGCGGGGATGACGGGAGGCGGCGGGGATCCAGCAGCCTGGGTACTTCGCCATGGGCCCCGCAACAACTCAACTTTTCAAATTCACTGAGACGGGGTACCAGAGCGAATCTACGATAATCGTCCGATGGACAATCCAACCCCCGCTGACGTTCAGCATTTCATCGCCCAGGGTTTGCCCTGTGACCATCTGCAGGTGGAGGGTGATGGGCGACATTTTTTCGCGACCATTGTCTCGGCTCGGTTTGAGGGCGCCAGTCGCATTCAGCGTCATCAGCTGGTTTACAGTGCCCTGGGCGATAGAATGCGGGAGCAAATTCACGCGTTGTCCATGAAGACTTTGACCCCCGCCGAATGGGCTGCCCAGCCTCCTGCGGCTTCCTCCCACCCCCACTGAGACTTGCCGCCATGCACACGGTGGCCACCGAGCTGTGAGGCTCAGGTCGGCGTGGGCACGAGGCCCCACTGAGCATGGATAAATTATTGATTCGCGGCGGCCGCCCTTTGCGCGGCGAGGTGAGCATCTCTGGCGCTAAGAATGCCGCTTTGCCCGAGCTGTGCGCAGCTTTGTTGAGCACCGAGCCTGTGGTGCTGCGCAATGTGCCGCAGTTGCAGGATGTGCGCACCATGCTCAAGTTGCTGCGCAACATGGGCGTCGAGGTGCTGACCGACGAGGCGCAGCCAGACGCCTTGACTTTGACGGCCGCGCACATCAGCGCGCCTGAGGCGCCCTATGAATTGGTCAAGACCATGCGGGCGTCGATTCTGGTTTTGGGGCCGTTGTTGGCGCGTTTCGGCAAGGCGCGTGTGTCTTTGCCCGGCGGTTGCGCGATCGGTTCTCGGCCGGTAGATCAACACATCAAGGGCTTGCAGGCCATGGGGGCCGAGATGTCGGTTGAACATGGCTATATCTTGGCGCAGGCTTCGCGTCTGCACGGCGCCAGGATCACCACCGACATGGTGACCGTCACGGGCACCGAAAATTTGATGATGGCTGCCACGCTGGCCGAGGGTGAGACGGTGCTGGAGAACGCCGCCCGTGAGCCTGAGGTGGTGGATTTGGCCGAGATGTTGATCCGCATGGGGGCTCGCATTGAGGGCCACGGAACGAGTCAAATCCGCATTCAGGGGGTGGAGCGTTTGCATGGCTTGGGTGGCGCTGGGCACCATATCGTTCCTGATCGCATTGAGGCGGGCACGTTCTTGTGTGCCGTGGCTGCGGCAGGGGGGGGCGTGACGCTGTTGCGCACGCGGCCTGATCATCTGGATGCCGTGATCGAAAAATTGCGTGAAGCGGGCGCCTCGATTGAGGCGCAGGCCGACACGATTCACGTGCGCCGCGAAGGGCCCTTGCAGGCGGTGAGTTTTCGCACCAGCGAGTACCCCGCATTTCCCACCGACATGCAGGCGCAGTTCATGACCGTGAACTGCATTGCGCAGGGCGCTGCCAAGGTGACCGAGACGATTTTTGAGAATCGTTTCATGCACGTCAATGAGTTGGTACGCTTGGGCGCCAAGATCGAGGTGGATGGGCATACCGCCGTCATGCATGGGGTGGAGCGCTTGTCAGGGGCCATTGTCATGGCGACAGATTTGCGGGCGTCGGCCAGCTTGGTGATTGCTGGTTTGGTGGCCGAGGGCGAGACGCTGGTGGACCGCATTTACCACCTGGACCGTGGCTACGAACAGATGGAAGCCAAGCTGCGCGCTTTGGGCGCCGACATTGAGCGAGTCAAGTGATGGGTCTGACGCTGGCCTTGTCCAAAGGACGTATTTTTGACGAGACCTTGCCGCTGCTGCGGGCGGCAGGGATTGAGGTGCTTGAAGACCCCGAGTCGTCGCGTAAGCTGATCTTGGCAACCAACCAGCCTGATGTGCGTGTGGTGTTGGTGCGCGCGTCTGATGTGCCGACGTATGTGCAGTATGGCGGCGCCGATTTGGGCGTGACGGGCAAGGACACCTTGATTGAGCATGGCGGTGCAGGCCTGTACCAGCCGCTGGATTTGGGCATTGCATCTTGCCGCATGAGCGTGGCGGTGCGGGCTGATTTTGATTACGAGGCGGCCGTGCGGCAGGGCTCTCGCATCCGGGTGGCCACCAAGTACACGAGCATCGCCCGCGAACACTTTGCCAGCAAAGGGGTGCACGTCGATCTCATCAAGCTGTATGGTTCGATGGAGTTGGCACCTTTGACGGGCTTGGCTGAGGCCATTGTGGATTTGGTGTCCAGCGGCAGCACGCTGCGGGCCAATCACTTGGTTGAGGTGGAGCACATCATGCCCATCTCGGCGCGCTTGGTCGTGAACCAAGCAGCGCTCAAGCTCAAGCGCGAGCCTTTGCGTCAGATCATCGATTGTTTTGCACGGGCGCTGACCTCGCCCGCCACACCATGAGCGTTCGCATTCGACACCTTCGTACCTCTCAAGCTGATTTTGAGGTGCAGTTGCAGCAGTTGTTGCATTGGTCGGCTGACACCGATCAGGCGATTGAGGAGCGTGTGGCATCGATTTTGGCTGATGTCCGGGCCCGCGGTGACGCCGCCCTGCTAGAGGCCACGCTGCGGTTTGATGGCTTGGAGGCCTCCAGCGTGTCGGACCTGGAGATTTCGCGGGCGGAGTGCGAGGCTGCGCTTGGCGGCTTGCCTGCGGCGCAGCGTGAGGCGTTGGCGTTTTCGGCGCGGCGCGTGCGGGCCTATCACGAGCGCCAATTGGCGGTTTGTGGGCAGTCTTGGTCTTATCGGGATGAGGACGGCAGTTTGTTGGGGCAGAAGGTCACGCCGCTGGACCGGGTGGGCGTGTATGTGCCTGGGGGCAAAGCTGCTTATCCCAGCAGTGTGTTGATGAATGCTTTGCCCGCCAAGGTGGCGGGGGTGGGTGAGATCATCATGGTCGTGCCCACGCCCCGGGGTGAGCGCAACGCTTTGGTGTTGGCGGCAGCGGCCGTGTGCGGGGTAGACCGCGTCTTTACCCTGGGCGGGGCGCAGGCCATTGCGGCCTTGGCGTATGGCACGGCCACGGTGCCCGCAGTGGACAAGATCACCGGGCCGGGCAATGCCTATGTGGCCAGCGCCAAGCGCCGGGTGTTCGGGCAGGTGGGTATCGACATGATCGCCGGGCCGAGTGAGATTTTGGTGTTGGCGGATGGCAGTGCACCCGCAGATTGGGTGGCCATGGATTTGTTCAGTCAGGCTGAGCACGATGAGTTGGCGCAAAGCATTTTGCTGTGCCCGGATGCTGACTACATCGCGCAGGTGCAAGCGGCCATGGACCGCCTGGTGTCGACGCTGCCGCGTGAGGCGGTGATTCGCGCCTCCTTGGAGGGCCGCGGAGCCTTGATCCACACCCGCAGCCTGGAGGAGGCGTGCGCCATCAGCAACCGCATTGCGCCTGAGCATTTGGAGCTCAGCGTGCGTGATCCGCACCAGTGGGAGCCGCTGCTCAAGCATGCGGGGGCGATTTTTCTCGGTGCTTTCACGAGTGAAAGTTTGGGCGACTATTGCGCTGGGCCGAACCATGTGTTGCCGACCTCGGGCACGGCACGTTTCAGCTCGCCCTTGGGCGTGTATGACTTTCAAAAGCGCAGCAGTTTGATTGAAGTCAGTGAGGCCGGCGCTCAAACTTTGGGTGTGAGCGCCGCAGCCTTGGCCATGGGCGAGGGCTTGCAGGCCCATGCCCAGGCCGCCTTGCTGCGTTTGCGCAAGGACCGCCCATGAGTGAGCTGTCTGAACGGGTGGCCCGTTGCATCCGACCTGAGGTGCAGGCCATGCAGGCGTATGCCGTGCAGCCCAGTGCGGGGTTCACCAAGCTGGATGCCATGGAGAATCCCTTCACCTTGCCCGCGGCCCTGCAAGCCGCGCTGGGTCTGCGTTTGGGGCAACTGGCATTGAATCGCTACCCTGGCTCGCGCATGGATGACTTGCGCGCAGCGTTGTCTGCGCATGTGGGCTTGCCGGCGCAGGCCGGGCTGGTGTTGGGCAATGGCTCGGATGAGCTGATCACCTTGCTCAGCATGGCCTGTGGCCGCACAGGCGCCACGGTGTTGGCGCCTGTGCCTGGTTTTGTGATGTATGAGGTGTCAGCCCGCTTGCAGGGTTTGAGTTTTGTGGGGGTGCCACTGCGCGCGGATTTTGAGTTGGATGAGGCCGCCATGACGGCCGCCATCGTGGCCCATCAGCCGGCCTTGATTTACCTGGCTTGCCCCAATAACCCGACCGCCAACTTGTTCGATGCAGGGGTGGTTGAGCGCATTATTCAAGCGGCCCCAGGCTTGGTCGTGATGGATGAGGCCTACCAGCCGTTTGCCTCGCGCGATCACCTGGGGCTTGCGTTTGCCTATCCGAACGTCGTGGTCATGCGCACCTTGAGCAAGTTTGGCTTGGCTGGCGTGCGCTTGGGTTATTTGGTGGGGCCGCGGGCGTGGACCGATGAAATCGAGAAGGTTCGCCCGCCTTACAACGTGAGCGTGCTCAATGCCGAGGCGGCCTTGTTTGCCCTGGAGCATGCGCAGGAGTTTGCCCGTCAGGCGGGTGTCATCAAAGCCGAGCGTGAGCGCTTGGTGTCCGCATTGCGGGCCCTGGGCTTGCAGCCCTTTCCCAGCGAAGCCAATATGATCCTGGTGCGTCTTGCGGATGCGCCAGCCACCTTTGCGGCACTCAAGCGTCAGGGCGTGTTGGTGAAAGATGTTTCGCGTCAGCACACTTTGCTGGCAAACTGTTTGCGCCTGACGGTGGGAACACCACAGGAAAATGATGTGTTGATTTCTGCGTTGAAAGTTTCGTTGTGAACACGCCCACCCGCCAAGCCGATGTCCGCCGTCACACGGCCGAAACCCAAATTCAGGTCAGCCTGAACCTCGATGGATCGGGCCAGGCCCAGCTGCGCACCGGCATTGGGTTTTTCGATCACATGCTGGATCAGATCGCGCGCCATGGCCTGATGGACTTGACCATTGAGGCGCAGGGCGATCTTCACATCGATGGGCATCACACGGTGGAGGACGTGGGCATCACGCTGGGCCAGGCGATGGCCTTGGCCGTGGGGGACAAGCGCGGCCTGCGCCGTTATGGGCATGCCTATGTGCCGCTGGATGAGGCCTTGTCTCGGGTGGTGGTGGATTTTTCGGGCCGCCCGGGATTGCAGATGCATGTGGCGTTCAAGAGCGGCATGATCGGCGCGCTGGACACCCAACTGGTGTATGAGTTTTTTCAAGGCTTCGTCAACCATGCTGGGGTGACGCTGCACATCGACAACCTGCGGGGTGACAACGCCCACCACCAGTGCGAGTCGATTTTCAAGGCGTTTGCCAGGGCCATTCGCATGGCCGTCGAAATTGATCCGCGTGCCGCGACCGTGATCCCCTCGACCAAGGGCAGTCTGTGAGCCGGCCAGGGGTGGTGGCCGTGGTCGACTACGGCATGGGAAACTTGCGCTCCGTGTCGCAGGCCGTCATGCATGTGGCCCAGGGCTCGGGTTTGCAGGTACTCGTGACGTCTGAGCCGGAGCAGGTTCGCGCTGCTGATCGGGTGGTGTTGCCTGGGCAGGGGGCCATGCCCGATTGCATGCGCGAATTGAAAGCCTCGGGGATGCTGGAGGCGGTGCTGGACGCCGCGCGCAACAAACCGCTGATGGGCGTGTGCGTGGGCATGCAGATGATGCTGTCTCGCAGTGAGGAGGGCCCCACCGAGGGCTTGGGGCTCATGGCGGGGGAGGTCAAGCGTTTTCAGCTGGCGGGCCAAATTCAGCCTGACGGCAGTCGCTACAAAGTCCCGCAAATGGGCTGGAACCGGGTTCAACAGGCCCGTCCTCACCCCCTGTGGGCAGGGGTGCCGGATGGCAGCCATTTTTACTTCGTGCACAGTTATTACGCCCAAGTCAGCGACCCAAGTCACACTGTGGGCGAAACTGAGTACGGACAGCGCTTTACCTGCGCCCTGGCTCGCGATAACATTTTCGCTACCCAGTTTCATCCTGAGAAAAGCGCCGAACATGGCTTGGCCCTGTACCGCAATTTTTTGCACTGGATCCCTTAATTCGCCCTTCTTTGATGGCATGCTCGCGTGCATCGCGGCTCGCTTGAGCGCCACACTCGTTTATCTGCACCAGCTTCATTTACTCACGTCCAGTTCACGGCCATGCTGCTGATACCTGCCATCGACCTGAAAGACGGTCAGTGCGTTCGCCTGAAACAGGGCGATATGAATGACTCCACCACCTTCGGCGACGATCCCGCTGCGATGGCCCGACGATGGGTTGACGCTGGCGCTAGGCGCTTGCATTTGGTCGACTTGAACGGGGCCTTCGCGGGCAAGCCCATCAATGAGGCCGCGATCAAAGCCATCATCAGCGAGGTGGGGGACGAAATCCCCGTGCAGCTGGGGGGCGGCATCCGCGATTTGGACACCATCGAGCGCTATCTGGACGACGGCCTGAGTTTCGTCATCATCGGCACTGCGGCCGTCAAGAACCCGGGTTTTTTGCGGGATGCCTGTACCGCTTTTGGCGGGCATATTCTGGTCGGCCTGGACGCCAAAGACGGCAAAGTCGCCACCGATGGCTGGAGCAAGCTCACGGGCCATGAGGTGGTGGATCTGGCCAAGAAGTTTGAAGATTACGGTGTCGAGGGGGTGATCTACACCGACATCGGTCGCGACGGCATGCTGAGTGGTCTCAACATGGAAGCCACGATCAAGCTGGCCCAGGCCCTGAGCATTCCCGTCATTGCCTCGGGCGGTTTGAGCGGCATGCGTGACATCGAGCTGCTGTGTGCGGCTGAAGATCAGGGCGTCGAGGGCGTGATCTGTGGTCGCGCCATTTACTCAGGTGATTTGGATTTTGCGGCGGCTCAAGCCCACGCCGATACTCTGGCCCCAGTCTGAGAGACAGCCTTCCCCTCAAAGGATTTTCATTGCTTGCTAAACGAATCATTCCCTGTCTGGACGTCACGGGCGGACGGGTGGTCAAGGGTGTCAACTTTGTCGCTTTGCGCGACGCCGGCGACCCGGTTGAAATCGCATCGCGTTACAACGACCAGGGGGCTGACGAGCTCACGTTTTTGGACATCACCGCCACCAGTGATGGCCGTGACCTTATGTTGCACATCATCGAAGCCGTGGCCGCACAGGTCTTCATTCCCTTGACAGTCGGTGGAGGGGTGCGTGCGGTCGAGGATGTGCGGCGCTTGCTCAACGCCGGCGCAGACAAGGTGAGCTTCAACTCCGCCGCGGTGGCGCAGCCTGACCTGATTCGCCAAGCCTCGGCCAAGTACGGTGCCCAATGCATTGTGGTGGCCATTGATGCCAAGCGCCGAGAGGATGGCTCGGGCTGGGATGTCTATACCCACGGCGGTCGCAAAAACACGGGTTTGGATGCGGTGGCCTGGGCCCAAAAAATGGCCGAGTTCGGCGCAGGCGAAATTTTGCTCACCAGCATGGACCGCGACGGCACCAAGAGCGGCTTTGATTTGGCCCTGACCCGAGCAGTGAGTGAGGCTGTCAGCGTCCCCTTGATTGCCTCGGGTGGCGTGGGTTCATTGGACGATTTGGCGGATGGGATTGCGCAAGGCGGAGCCGACGCGGTCTTGGCGGCCAGCATTTTTCATTATGGCGAGTTCACTGTGGGGCAGGCCAAGGCGCGGCTGGCCGAGCGGGGTATTGCGGTGCGTTTGTGAGTGCCGCCCAGGGTGTGCGCCTCATTGCGGGGCGTTGTAAGCGCAGCAAGCTGCCCGCGGTGCAAGCCGAGGGCTTGCGACCCACCGCCGACCGGGTGCGGGTGACGTTGTTCAACTGGCTGGGTGTGGACTTGTCTGGCTGGCGCTGCCTGGATGCTTTTGCGGGCACCGGGGCCTTGGGTTTGGAGGCGGCCTCGCGCGGTGCCGCCGAGGTGCTGTTGCTCGAAACACATCCCCAGGCCGTGCGCAGTTTGCAGGCGACCGTGGAGCGCTTGAAGTTGAGTCAAGCCCGCGTACTTCGCGCGGACGCCGTGGCCTACCTGCGCCGCGCCCCTCGGGCATCCCTGGAGCTGGTATTTTTAGACCCTCCCTTCGCGGACGATGCGTTGCGTGCCGCAGCCTTGCAGGCGGCGGCGCCCCTGGTGGTGCCGGATGGCTTGATCTACCTGGAGTCACCCCAACCACTGGCGCCTGAGGAGGTGCCTGCGGGGCTGGCGCTGCACCGCCAAGGGCGTGCAGGCGCCGTGCACTTTCAGTTGCTCAGGGTGATGCCGCCCATTTGAGGGGTGTTGGTTTGAGCTCTGGGCACAGGGGCCTGCGACAATGCCTGTCATGCTGATTCACCTTTTGCCTTCGCCATGACCACTTCGACCCGACTCACCGCTGTTTACCCCGGCACCTTTGACCCCATGACCCTGGGCCACGAAGATCTGATGCGGCGTGCCTGCAGCCTTTTTGATCGCTTGATCGTGGCGGTGGCGTCAGGGCATCACAAACGCACTTTGTTCAGCGTCGAAGAACGCCTGGAGATTGCCACCGAGTTGGCTGCCCAGTACCCCAACGTGCAGGTCATTGCCTTTCGCGGCCTGCTGCGTGACTTCGTGGTGGAGCATGGGGGCAAGGTCGTGGTGCGCGGCCTGCGGGCTGTCAGTGACTTTGAGTATGAGTTCCAAATGGCCGGCATGAACCGCCAACTGATGCCCGAGGTGGAGACCTTGTTTCTGACCCCCAGTGACCAGTTTCAATTTGTCTCGGGCACCTTTGTGCGTGAGATTGCCACCTTGGGCGGCGATGTGTCGAAGTTTGTCGCGCCGTCGGTGTTGACCCGTTTGCATCGGCGCGTGGCCACACGTGCTGCGCAAGAGTGAGCTGAGCAGCCTGATTCGCTGGAGACCTGGCATGGCCTTGACCATCACCGATGAATGCATCAATTGCGATGTCTGCGAGCCCGAGTGCCCGAATCAGGCCATCAGCATGGGGCCGCTCATTTATGAGATCAACCCCAGCAAATGCACCGAGTGCGTGGGGCATTTTGATGAGCCTCAGTGCGTGCAGGTGTGTCCGGTGAGCTGCATCCCGATTCACCCTGATCACGTGGAAACGCAGGATGATCTGTGGGCGAAGTACCGTGCCTTGCAGGCTTCAGCCTCCATGCCCAGCCCGGGGCCTCATGCCTCGGGTGGTTTGTGAATGATCCGCTTGGCTTGCTCCATGTTGCCGGACCACAGGGCGTCTAGCGCGGTCAAGGCGTGTCGAATGCAGGCGTCAATGGCCTGGTGTTCGGCCAGGGGCGGCTTGCGCAACACATAGTTGGCGACCTCGGCCTTCACGCCCGGGTGACCAATCCCCAGGCGCAAGCGCCAGTACTCGGGGCTGCCCAGCTGGGCATGGATGTCGCGCAGTCCGTTGTGCCCCGCATGACCGCCGCCGATTTTCAATTTCATCTGGCCGGCGGGGATGTCGAGCTCATCATGGGCGACGAGGATTTCCTGGGGCTCTATTTTGAAGAACCTGGCCAAGGCCGCGACGGACTTGCCTGACAAATTCATGTAAGTCATGGGTTGCAGCAACCACACCGGGCCGGCCGGCGTGTTGGCGCGGGCGGCGCAGCCAAAGTAGCTGCGTTCAGGCACCAACGACACTTTGAGCACCCGAGCGACTTCGTCAATCCACCAAAAGCCCGCGTTGTGCCGGGTGGCTTCGTATTCGGGCCCGGGGTTGCCCAGCCCTACCAAGAGTTTGATCATGGGGGGGAATTATCCGTGTGTTGCGGCGCTTTAGATTTGGCGCCAAGGTGCCGAAAACAAGCCGACGGGGCTCGCCCCCACTCACGGCATGATTTCATGACTTCTGCGTTGCGCACACGGGCCATGACAGAGGCAGCAGCGGCTGTCGGCGGCGACGCGCGGGTCGAACCTGTGTTCGCGCCTCAGACGGGCGATCCCCCGGTGGTCACGGATGAGGTGAGCACCGGTCGGGCGTCGGTCGTTCGCCGCGCCACAGGCGCTTTGCTTGCCCTGCGTGCGTTGCTGGCCCGAAGCTTTGGCGTTGTGCGGCGGATCAACCTCGTGGCCTTGGCTTTGGTGGTGTTGGGCATGGGCTTGGCCGTCTTTGCCATGGGCTTGGTCTTGTATTTCTCGTCACGCTCGTCGCCCGCGGTGGGGCCCGAGAGGGCCTTCCCGGCGGACGGGGCGGCTTCGGTGGTGCAAGCACCGCTGCCCTCGCTGGTCGCGCTGGGGCCGCAAGCCAGCGAGCCTGCGTCCAAGGTGCCGGCTGCTGTGAAGGAAGTCACACCCCCATTGGAGTCCGCCCCTGCGTCCGAGGCAGGGGCCTCGGCAGCGAGCGCGTCGGCGGCGCCAGAGCCACCCGCCTCAGCGGCCCAGGCGAGCGTGGAGGGCGCCTTCGGACCCGCCCAGGCCTTGCCACCGGCCCTGCCCGCGGCCAACGAGCCCGAACCCCAGGCAGATACCACTTATGGGGTGGATGCCAATGTCAACGGCGTGCCGGATGTGTTGGACCGCTGGTTGACGCGGACCTTGCAATCGCCGGTCACTCAAGAGGCCGGGCGACAGTACTACCGTGCAGTCTTGCCCTTGGCCACCAAGCTGCATCTGGGCGTTGCGCTGTCCAATGCAGAAAAACTCACCGCCCTGCGCGCCGCCGAGTGCTATCTCATCACCGCCACCGAAGAGGGCCTGCGCGTGCCGCCGAACCTCAACGACCGGGTCTTGATACAAGGTGGCGAGGCCGCTGAGCGCATGAAAGGCTTGTTCAAAGAGCTGCAAGGTGTCAATTTTCCGGTGAGTGCCAACAGGCGCGGTGCGTGCACGTGAGCGAAGCAGGCTCCAAACCGGGTGCCTGAAGACGATCGCCACAGCAGCGCATTCAGCGCGGCATTCAAGCCTTCATACCGAACGATTCAGCGACGATGGCTTCGATCACCTGAAGTTGCCCGGGGGTGAGCAAGGCCAACTCTGGAGCGTTCTTGCGTCGCTCGGGCATGTGGCCACTGTTTTGATGAATCCATTGGATCAGCAGGTTGATGGTTTTGTCCGTCAGGTCGTAAGCTGCGTCGATTCTCTCGAAAGCCTGGTCGTAGCTTTGCAGGTAGGCTGCTTCGTCGATGAGCGCGTGCTCAAGCGCCTCGGCGGCACAGGCAGTCACAAATTCAGCGGCTTTTTGTCCAGACCAATGGGCATAGACCAGAGGCGTTGATTTGAAGTCAAAAACAAAATCACTGTCGCCAATATGTGTGACGTTCCAAAGCGCACGCGCTGGCTGGCTGAACGACTCTAGAGCGCGCAAGTAGTCTTTCTCGTTTTTCTTCATGGCCACAGACAGTGGCAGAACGGCCGGACTGCCGCCCACCTCGGGCAGCACGCCTTTTGCGTTCAGTGTGTGCTGCGCCAGCAGGCGAGAGAGTCGCCCATTGCCGTCCATGAAGGGGTGGATCAAAACGAAGCCAAAGCTC
Source organism: Burkholderiales bacterium (assembly GCA_031374415.1). GTDB lineage: Bacteria > Pseudomonadota > Gammaproteobacteria > Burkholderiales > Burkholderiaceae_C > CANHBY01. The sequence goes on along the minus strand of JANMGB010000037.1, from coordinate 13,057 downwards.
ACGAGTGCCGCCTTCACCAGCGGTGGTACGTCGTCACTTGCGTTGGCCATGCGCATGAAGCCGTCCATCAGCACAATCATGTCGTCGGGTGCCGGGGGCACATAGCGGACACTCGATGCCCCGCGGCCACCGCGTTGAAGCCAGTTTTGCTGGGTGCGAAACTGTGCCTCCGCCTTCAAGGGAAGGCTAATGACGGTGTTTTGCAGCTGAACCAAGTACTCTTCGCTCAAGGGGTTGCGGTCGTGCAGGCGCGCCATGGCTTGCAGAAATGCCTGCTCTTTGTCAGGGGTGGGGACGTCGTTTTCGATGGCGTAGGAGTCACGCGTCTCGCTCAGGTAAGCCCAGCTCATCACACGGTCTAGCAAGGCCGCGTTGTGCGGGTCTGTGGCCCACGCGTTGAGGCGATTCAGTACGTCCGATCCAGCCATTTCCAACGCCGCATCGCGACGAACCACAGGGCAGTATTCATAAGGCCCTATGCCGTTGAAGACCACGCGATACTTGGGGCTCCGCTCCCAAACTTGGCCGGTGTAGTACGTGGCGGAGTCAAAAATCTCCAAATAGTTGCCCCCCGTGGTGTCCTGCGGCAGTGCCAACGGCAGGCCGTGCGCCTTCTCCCAAAAGTAGGCTGCACGGCGCAGATAGCCGCCTTGCGGCTGGCGCAGCAAACTCGCTAGAAGCTCTTCAGCAGGGACTAAGCGCAGTGCCTGTGTCAGGATCGGAATCTGAATTGCTTCGTAGCGCAATGCAAACAGCACGTGGCTCAAGATGCCGTTGTCAGCCGGCGCCACATTGCGCGGGATGCTCAGCTCCTCGGGCGTCGATACCACCCGCGTCACCGACTTCACGCGGGCCGGCTGCCGCAGCGGCGGCATGGGCATGTCAATCTGGGAAAGAAGGAATTCATATCCAATCATGGCAGCCCAATTTTTTATATATCGGACGCTGATTTTCTATTTATCCAGATCTTTCCGCAATTTTTATATAAATTGGTCGGGTGTCTCACTGCAGCGTGCGCACGTCACGTTTTCGCACTCGTTCCGTGATGAGCCTGATGACGCGATGTTAGGGATTGCCACCTGCCTGGCAGGGTGAGAGAACCATCGGATTGATCTGTTCGAGGTTTTTTATGCAGCACATGGGTGTGATTGTTCGTCTATGGGGGGCGTCAGAATCATTGTGCTCGACGGTTTGTCGCTGTTTGGCAGACTTGTCGGTGGAGGTGTTGGTGCAGCGTGAGGGTGGGGGTGAGGTAGCCTCAGGTGCTGCGGTGCCTTTGTCTCTGTGGCTGGTGAGTGGCACGTCGTGGCAGCGGGTTTGCCGTGCCTTGGCCGACGCGCGGGCTGCACAGCCGCTGAGTGTGCACCTGGTGGTTGCCGATGGGGTGCCCCCTGAGGGCATTGAGCAACTTGTGGCCCATGGCGCCGCGGATTTCATCCGCCATCCGGCCGCTGAGGACGAAATGGCGCTGCGCATCAAGCGTGCTTTGGGCACCTTGCTCCTCCCGCAAGACGCTGTGCCGGGCGCGCTGGCCAAGGAGTCATTTCGTGCCGCCAAGGCGCGCGTGGTGGAAGACTTTGAGCGCCACTACATCCAGCAGTTGCTGCAGCTGAGCGAGGGCAACATCACCCACGCAGCGCGCATCGCCAAGAAAAACCGCCGGGCATTTTTTGAATTGCTGCGCAAGCACCACATCGACGCTGAGCGGTTTCGGATGAGTCGGGAGGATGAGCTCACCTGAGTGCTGGACGGGGTGGTTTTTGCCTTGCGCGATAATTCCTCCCCTCACCCTCACGGTACTTTGATCAAGCGTTCCCCATGTCTGAGCACCTCCAAGCCGATGTTGTCCGCAAGGGCGCCCTGTGAGTGCCTTGCTGCAAGGCTTGTCGGAGGCTCAGCTGGACGTGCTCGGCGCCGCGGCGCTGGGTGGCAAAGTGTGCGGCCGTGCGTTGGTGCTGGACATGCTCAACGCCATGCAAGTGCAAGCGACTGGCGGCAAGCGTTACACCACAGGCGACGTCAAGGAATTGATGAGCGAGTTGGTGCAAAAGGGTTGTTTGCGCGAATTGCCTGGGCGCCTTGCGCATTGGAGTGTGGCCGATGAAGTGTTCAGTGCGGCGTATTTGAGGCTGGTCGATACCCGTGATGTGAACGTGTTGCGCACGGCACTGGCCCGTGCGATGAAGTTTGACAACTTCCGCTCTTTTCCCGACCTGTCCGCGGCGATTGTCATCGTTCGACTGGCGCTGTTCACTGGGATGCCTTACGCCGAGGTCGAGCAGTTCAAGGGTTTTTGCCGTTGGGACATGCCGTGGCACGACGTCGTGAGCCAAGCGATTTTGAACGTCCTCGACGCGGCCTTGTTTGAGCGCCTGCCGAGGCAAATTCAACGCGATGTGCTGCTCAGCGAGTTGGACCATGTGACGACGATGTGGCGTCCCTCGGTGCTGCCCGTGGCCGAGTTGGCGCAGCGCTACTTGGCGACCCATGGCAGTGAGCTGGAGTTGTGTGTCCAGCTGGGCGAGTACTTCGTTGGCGCTGATCGTTTCGATGAGGCAAACGAGATGGCCAAGTCTTTGCGCGAGGCTCGCGTGTTTTCGGCCTCTGCCCAGGCGTCGAGTCTGGCCTTGGAGGCCGCGGAGCAAGTGCGTCGCGGCCGCTGGGCCGATGCCGAGCTGGGCTACGACCTGGCCTTGACGGGCCTGAAAAGCGACTCAAAGAAGCGCAAACACCTGCTGCCTGACTTGCTGGCTGCCGCCTATGTGTTGGCACTGTTGGCCCAGCAAACACCCGCGCATTGGCACAAGGCACTCAAGTTTTGTCTGGCCGAAGGCGGCCGACGCGTGCCCGTCAGCGACCACTGGAGTGGCATCATTGCCTCGGCCGTGCAGATGCGTTTGGGCGAGCAAGCGCGGGACATCGGGAGGTTCAAGCCCTGCACCGACAAATTCCATGTCAACAAGCTCGATCTGTGGCGCTGGCTGATGCTGGCTTGGCTCAAAGAGGATTCGGCACCGCAGCCCTTGAGTGCTGCGGATGAAACCGCACTCGCGGGCCTGCGCAAGGCGCTGACCGCGATCGGCTTGTCGGGCTGGCTGGGGCAAGTTGATGCGGCGGTGAACGTGCTCGTGGGCAAGGCGCCGGGCGCTGATTTTTTTGTGCCGCCGCCGCAAGAGTCTTGGCGCGTGGCCCTGGCGGCGTTGGAGGCTGTGGCCGCCCCCGAGGCGAATGCCGCCGTCGACGGCGGTGCCGATAGCCGGATGGTGTGGGTGCTGACGGCCGGGCCCGCCGGCGCTTTACGCAACATCGTGCCCCTTGAGCAAAAGCGCGGCCCACGCGGCTGGGGAAAGCCCAAAGCCATCACTTTGGCCAAGCTCAGCAAAGCCAACAACCTGCTGCCCGCTGACGCCGCAGTCGCGCGCACGGTGCGCCATGATCTGTACGAACGCAGCTATCGCGTTGACCTGGCCGCTGCGGCGGTGGCGTTGGTGGGTCATCCCCACATTGAATTTGACGATGCACCCGGCGTGCCGGTCAGCTTGGTTGAGGCGAGCCCTGAGATTGACGTGACCCAGGTGATTGATCAGCGTCGGGTGCGCATGCTGCCGGGCTTGCACGCCATGCACTCTACCAACCCCTTTTACTACGCCGCCAGTAGCCCTGCCGAGCAAAAAGAGGCTGAGGCTTTGCAATCGATCAGCGTGCTGCGCGATTCCAAGCAGCGTGCCCGGCTGATCCGGCTCACACCAGCGCACAAGCGAGTGGCCCAGTTGCTGGGTGACGGCTTGCTCGTGCCAGCCGACGGATTGCCCCAGCTGCAGCAAGTCCTGCAAGGTCTGGGCGCCCACTTTCAGGTGCATGCCGACGAGGTGCAGGCCGAACGCGAGGTGGCGCCCGACGCCCGTCTGCGGGCTGAGTTGGCGCCTCAGGGGGATGGTGTGTCGCTTCGTTTGGTGGTGGCGCCGCTGGGGCTTGACGGGCCGCGGCTGGCGCCTGGCAGCGGTCGCTCGCGGCTGGTGGCGGCGCTCGGCGGTGAGACCTTGGGCGCGCAACGCGATCTGGCGCAAGAACGCACGCATCTCGAGGCCGTGCTCGATGCCTGCCCCATGCTGGAGCCCCTGCTGCCGGGCAGTACCAGTGAGTGGTTGGTCGACAGTGTGGACGACGCCCTTGCCCTGGTTGAGCAGCTCTATGCCCTGCAAGCCGCAGGCAGCGCGCTTGCGGCACTCGACTGGCCCGCCGGCAAAGCCATCCGCGTGGACACTGCCGCGTTGCCGCAATTGCAGGTTCAAGTCAGCAGCGCCAGTGATTGGTTGGGTTTGCGGGGCGGCGTGACGGTGGACGAGGGGCTGGTGTTCAGCCTGGCGCAGATGCTGGACTGGAGCCGCAGCGGCAAGAGCCGCTTCATTCCGCTGGGCGAGGGCCGCTACCTGGCGCTGACCCAAGAACTGCGCACACGGCTTGATGAGCTCAGCGCGGTGGCCGAAGTGCAACGCGGCGAGACCCGGGTGCCACTCGTTGCCGCGGCTTGGCTGGAGTCGGTGGTCGATGGGGCACAAGTGCAGGCCGACAAGGCCTTTGGCCAGCGCATCAAGCGACTGGTCGCCGCGCAAGAGGCCCCCATTGCCTTGCCGGCCGGCCTGCAGGCGCAGCTGCGGCCCTATCAAGAAGAGGGCTATCAATGGGCCATGCGCCTGGCCCAGGCCGGCCTGGGTGCCTGCCTGGCCGACGACATGGGCTTGGGCAAGACCCTGCAGGCCCTGGCGGTGCTGCTGGCCCGCGCCACAGGGGGCCCCGCCTTGCTGGTGGCGCCCTCATCGCTGATGGGCAATTGGCTGGCCGAGGCCCGCCGCTTTGCGCCGTCGCTGCAGTTTCAAATCTATGGCGAGGCCGAGCGCGAGGGCTTGATCGAGCGCCTGGGCCCGCACGACGTGCTGCTCGTGTCCTACCAACTGCATCAGCAAAACGTCGACGCCTTTGGGTCGCGCGAGTGGCACACCCTGGTGCTCGATGAAGCGCAGGCCATCAAAAACGCCGCCGCCAAGCGGGCGCAGGCTGTGCATGACATGCGCGCGGCCTTTCGACTGGCCTTGTCGGGCACGCCGATTGAAAACCGCCTGTCCGAGTTGTGGTCGGTGATGCGGGTGTGCAACCCTGGCTTGTTGGGCAGCCTCACGCGCTTTAACGAGCGCTTTGCCGGGCCCATTGAGCGCGACCGCAACCGCCAAGCGCAGCGCAACCTGCGCCGCCTCATCGCCCCCTTCGTCTTGCGCCGCACGAAAGCCCAGGTGCTCGATGACCTGCCGCCCCGCACCGAGCTCACGCTCACGGTCGAGCCCGATGCCGCTGAACAAGCCCACTACGAGGCCTTGCGTCGCCAGGCGCTGGAGGCCGCGCAGGAAAGCTTGAGTGGGGGCTCGGCCGGGCACGCGCAAATCAACATCCTGGCCCAGCTGACCCGGTTGCGCCGTGCGGCCTGCGACCCGCGGCTGGTGAGCCCGCAACTGGGCCTGGTGGGCGCCAAGGTGCAAGCCTTTGGCGAGTTGGCGGCTGAACTGTCGGCCAACGGACACAAGGCCCTGGTGTTCAGCCAGTTTGTCGATTTTTTATCGCTGCTGCGCGAGCCACTCGATGCGGCGGGCATCAAGTACCAGTACCTTGATGGCTCCACCCCCACCGCCGAGCGCACCCGGCGTGTGGCGGCGTTTCAAGGCGGCGAGGGCGATATGTTCCTCATCAGCCTGAAAGCCGGCGGCTTTGGTCTGAACCTCACCATGGCCGACTATGTCGTGATCGCTGACCCATGGTGGAACCCGGCCGCCGAAGACCAAGCCAGCGGGCGGGCCCACCGCATCGGGCAACAGCGACCCGTGACTGTCTACCGCTTGGTCAACCGCGGCACGCTCGAAGAGCGCATTGTGGCCCTGCACCAAAGCAAGCGCGAGTTGGCGGACAGCGTGCTCGAAGGCGGCGAAGTGACGGGAGTGCTCAAGGCCGATGAGCTGGTGGCCTTGATGCAGGGCGATTGAGACGCAGGAAAAGGCCGTGTTTTTGGAGCGAGGCGTGCCATCTACCAAGCAACAATGTGAGGCATGCAACGACGATCAGCCTTCCCCCACCCCGCACAAACTCCCCGCCAATCTCCCCTCTCCCCTCGCGGGAGAGGGGCCGGGGGAGAGGGCCCGCACCCCCCCACCACACCTCGCTTGCCTACAGCCCGCGCCCGTCAGCTGCGTCAGCAACAAACACCCGAAGAACAAGCGCTGTGGCAACAGCTCCGTGCCAAAAGATTCTCAAGCTGGAAATTCCGCCGCCAGCAACCCCTGGGGCGTTTCATCGTAGATTTTGTCTGCCTCGCGCGAAGGTTGATCATCGAGCTAGACGGTGCTCAGCATGCGGAAAATGCGGCCTACGACCTGCAACGAGATGCCTGGTTGAGGCAGCAAGGGTTTCGCGTACTGCGATTTTGGAACAATGAGTGGTCAATGCAGAGGGAGGCTGTGCTGGAGGTGATTTGGCAGGAGTTGCAGGTCGATGCCCCTCTCCCCAACCCCTCTCCCGCGAGGGGAGAGGGGCTTTTGCGTGGCGCATTGACCGGCTCGGGCTTGCGGGAAAATCCCTGCTCACCTATACTCGCAGCTTCGCCCGGTTGTGAAAAGGGCGAATTCGTTCATCCCCTCTGACCTCATCGAGTCTTCACACGCGATCAAACTGCCGCGTGTTTTTGTTCGAACCCTGGCGGGGCCTTTTGAGGCCCGCAGGAATGGTTGGCGGCGATGCCGTCGCTTTGACTGTTCCTGATGCCCCCACATGGCCTACTCATTGGCCAATGTGCTGTCGGACGTTATTTCCAGCGACTAAAACCGATCACCCCATTTGGGCGTGATTGCGGTAGCCCATGCATGCCTGAAGGCATGGTGTGTTGCCACTTGGATTGTGAAGAGAGTGATCATGAGTTTCGATAAATTTGACGAGCAAACCCTGCCTGAGGCCGCTGAGCCTGCGGCCCCGGACAACACCATGTTGTTCAGCCAACTTGACCTGCACGCCGGCTTGGCCCGCGCGGTGGCCGAAGCAGGCTACACCCAAGCCACTGAAGTGCAAATGCTGGCGATTCCCGCAGGCTTGGCGGGCCGTGACTTGATGGTGTCTTCGCGCACCGGCAGCGGCAAGACGGCGTCGTTCATTTTGCCCGCCTTGCAAAAAATCTTGGCCGCTCGCGGCGACGACAGCAAGCGGCGCGCGCCCGGCGTGGTCAGTGGCCCCCGCATTCTGGTGCTCACGCCTACCCGTGAGTTGGCTTTGCAAGTGGCCAAGGCGGCTTCAACCTATGGCCGTTATGTGCAAGGCTTGCGCGTGACCACCGTGGTCGGCGGCGTGCCTTACCCGGCCCAAATTAAAGCCCTGCGTGGCCCGTTGGACATCTTGATCGCCACCCCGGGCCGTTTGCTCGACCACCTGCAAACCGGCAAGGCCGTGTTGCAAAACGTCGAGATGCTGGTGCTGGACGAGGCTGATCGCATGCTGGACATGGGCTTCATTGACGACATCAACACCATCGCTGAGCAAATTCCGGCCGAGCGCCAGACAGTGATGTACAGCGCGACCTTCGCCGGCCATGTGGGCCGCTTGGCGCAAAACCTGTTGCGTGACCCGCAGCGCATTGATGTGGCGTCACACACCGACACCCACGAAAACATCGAGCAGCGTTTGCATTGGGCTGACAACAACCACCACAAAAACGCTTTGTTGGATCACATCTTGACCACCCGCGAGATGGAGCAAGCCGTGGTGTTCACCAGCACCCAGCGCGACGCTGATTGGCTGGCTGATCGCCTGGCGGACATGGGTCACTCCTGCGCGTCGCTGCACGGTGGCATGCCCCAAGGCCGTCGCAACCGCGTGTTGCAGGGCTTGCGCAATCGCCAACTGCGTGTGCTCGTGGCCACCGATGTCGCCGCGCGCGGCATTGACGTGCCCACCATCAGCCACGTCATCAACTACGGCCTGCCAATGAAGCCCGAAGACTATGTGCACCGCATTGGCCGCACGGGCCGCGCCGGTCGCCAGGGTTTGGCTGTGACGCTGGCTGAGCGCATGGATGTGGGCATGATTCGCCGCATTCAGCACTTCACCACCCAGGACATTCCGGTGGCCCGCATCGAAGGCTTGGAGCCTAAGAGCCCCGAGCCTCGTTTGATGGCCCCGCGTGGCAACTTCGCAAGCAAGCCCACGGGCGGCAAGCCGTTTGGCAAGAGCGCTGATCGCGGCGGTTTCCGTGGCGGTGACCGCGGCAATGAGGGCGGGTCACATGGCCGTGGCCAAGGCGGCTTTGAGTCTCGCTCGAATGAAGGCGGTGGCTACAAGGGTGGTCATGCTCGCCCGGCCGATCCGCGTTTTGCGCCTGCCAATCAAGGTCATGCTGCGCGCCCCGCGACGGGTGGCTCGGCGTTCGAGCGTCCTCGCGCTGAGCGTCAAGAGGGTTCCGGCTCATGGGGCGACCGCAGTGAGCGCCGTCCCCACGCAGGGGGTGGTGCAGGTGGTGCGGGTGGTGGCGACAACCGTCACGCCGGCGCGCGTCGGGTCGCGGGCAAGCCCAGCTTCAAGCCGCGCACCGGGGGCTTTGGCCGCTGAGTGTTGAGCGCCCCCCGCAGCGTTTCCTCCTGAGCGCTGTTTCCCACCGCTCGTGAGGAGCCCTGATGCGCCCTGATGTAGCCCACCTTTGGCCTCGCCCTCGGTGGGCTCTTTCACTTTTGCTCGCCGGGTTGGGCATGGTGGGGCCGTTTTCAATCGACACCTACTTGCCTGCGTTTGTAGGCATTGCGCAGTCGATTGGCGCCACGCTGGGGCAGATGCAGCAAACCTTGTCGGGCTACTTGTTTGGCTTTGCCCTCATGAATTTGTTTCATGGGGCCTTGTCAGACAGTTTGGGTCGTCGGCCGGTGGTGTTGTGTGGCTTGGTGTCGTTCACTTTGGCGTCGGTGGGTTGTGCGATGTCTGACAGCCTGGGCGCTTTGGTGTTTTGGCGCGTGGTGCAGGGCATGTCAGCAGGGGCCGGCATTGTGGTGTCGCGGGCCGTGATCCGCGATTTGTTTGCGCCCGAAGACGCGCAGCGGGTGATGTCCAACGTGACGCTGTTTTTTGGTGTGGCGCCTGCGGTGGCTCCCCTGGTGGGGGGGCTGCTGTTGACCTATGTGCATTGGCGCGCGATTTTTTGGTTTTTGGCCGGCGTGGGTGCCTTGTTGGCCTTCGCGAATGCGCGTTTATTGCCTGAGAGTTTGCCGGTGGCGCTGCGGCAAAAGTTCAGCGTGCGAGATTTGCTCAGTGGCTATCGCCAGTTGGGCGGTGACCGACGTTTCGTGATGCTGGCACTGGCCAGCGGCATCCCGTTCAATGGCATGTTTTTGTATGTGTTGTCAGCGCCCGTGTTTTTGGGCGAGCACCTCCAGTGGCGGCCCGATCAGTTCTTTGGGTTCTTCTGCCTCATCATCTCCGGGATCATGGGGGGCGCTTGGTTGTCAGGGCGCTTGGCCGGGCGCATCACTCCTCATCAGCAGGTTCGTTGTGGGTTTGTGTTGATGGGGGTCATGGGCTTGAGCAACGTTTTGCTCAACCTGCTGAGCGCGCCGCAAGCACCTTGGGCCTTGTTGCCCATTCCCTTCTTTGCCCTGGGTTGGGCGCTGATGGTGCCCTCCGTGACCTTGATGGTGCTGGACCTGGTGCCTGAGCGCCGGGGCATGGCGTCGTCGCTGCAGGCCAGCTTGGCCAGCGCGGTCAATGGCTTGGTGGCGGGGGTGTTGGCGCCCTGGGTGATGCATTCGCCGCTGGGGCTCGCGGTGGCGTCTTTGGTTTTGATGGCTTCAGGCGGAGTGGCGTGGTGGTGGATTCGGCCTCGTTTGGCCTTGCCTCGGGGATAACGGTGTCGGGGAGATTTCAAAGGTATCGCCCCAGGGTGGGTGTCAAGCTCAGACGGCGTTGGCCGATAAGCCACTGAGGAGCGACTTGTCGGGCTCTGAGGTGAATGTCTGTCATGCGAAATCTGTTTGTCCATCGAGGGTTCGGGCTGGTTGCCGCCATGGTGCTGACGGGCAGTGGTCTCGTGGGATTGGCGCATGGCGCTCCACCCAGCAAAGCCGCAGCACCTGCGGCACCCGGCTCCGCTGTCGAGCCAGGCGCCGCGATGGTGCCGCTGATCGACCCCATGGAGATGGTGCGTGAGCGTCTGAGAAGCAAGCTGCGCCCCTTGGATGCTGCCGAGGGAGCGCCCGCCGAAGCGAGTGACGACCCCGAGAGTTTGGCCATGGAGCGCCTGCGGGCCCGCCTGGCCAAGCGCTTGGGGGTGGAGGCCAATGTCACCAAGCCCAATGAGTTGCGCTTGACCACACGCATCGCCACGCCAGCAGAGGTCGAGGCGGCGCGGGTCGTCGCTCACACGCCACGAGAGGGGCGCAGCACCGGGGTATCGGTCAGGGGCGCCGGGGCCGTCCTGGGTCCAGCCACCGCTCCTGCCACCGCGGCGGCATCCGTGAGCGGCCCCCCCCAACCCGGTCAACCCTGGACCTACGAGGGGCCGAATGGCCCGCGGGCTTGGGGGCGCTTGAAGCCGGAGTACGCTGTGTGCGGGTCAGGAAAACGGCAGAGCCCCATCGACATTCGGGATGGTATTCAGGTCAACCTGGACCGTTTGGTGTTTGACTACAGCGCGACTCCCTTGAAGGTGCGTGATGATGGGCGCAGCCTGCTGGCTGAGCCTGGCGCAGGCAACACGGTGTCACTGCGTGGGCGGCGCTATGAATTGCAGCATGTGCAGTTTCATACGCCCGCGGAAGATCATGTCCAGGGCAAGGTCCATGACATGTCGGCTTCACTGGTGCACAGGGATGCACAGGGGCATTGGTTGGTGCTGTCTGTGTTGTTGGACCGCGGCCCAAGTCAGTCGGTGCTGCAAACCGTGCTCGACAACCTGCCCCTGGAAAAGGGCGATGACGTGAGCGCCCAACAGCCGCTGGATTGGCGCGGCTTGTTGCCGGCGGACCCGCGTTACTACATCTATATGGGCTCGCTCAGCAGTCCGCCTTGCACGGAAGGCGTCGTGCGCATCGTCATGAAAACGCCCATGACCGTGTCGCCAGAGCAGCTGGCGATTTTCTCTAGGCTCTATCCGATGAACGCGCGGCCCGTGCAGTTGTCAGCAGGGCGCGTGGTGAAAGAGTCAAACTGATCGCAAGCTGCGGCCCAGCAGTTTGAGCCAACCCCAGCCCATGCGCGCGACGGAGGGCAGGGCCTGAACAGTCAGCTGCACCCCTTGGCCCAGCAAGGCCATGCGGGTGCTGCGCCCAGTGCGCAGGTCGTGGGAACACAGGGCCCGCCACAAGCTGAGCGTGTCCCAGGCCAAGCACGCGCTGGCCATCAGCAGGGCCAGCAGCCTGGTGCGTCGGGGGATGCCGAGGGCTTGCTCCAGGGTGGGCAGCAGGCTGTGGTGCCCCAGCTCTTCGTTGCAATGCCAGCGCCAAAGTCGGGTTTGGGTGTTGGGCCTGCGGTCAAGCCACACCTCACGGTGGATGATTTCGTGCGACCACAAGGCCGTGAGCTCTTCAAATGCGGCACCCAAGGACAGCCGGCGGGTCAATGGCAGGTGCTGCAGCTGGCCGATGGCGTGGTCGATGCCACGGACGAGGTGTTGTGTGGGGAGGCCCTCGGCGTGCAGGCGTTGCCGGTCACGTTCGTGGGCGCGCTGATGGTTGCGCTCTTCTTGCATAAAGTCGGCAACTTCAGCGGCCCAGCGGGTTTTGTGTTCGGCAGGCACTTGCTCGCTTCGCAGCCAGGCGTCCAAGGTGTCGAGCAAGAACTGCTCTGCCGTGGGCAACATCAACGACAAGCCATCAAACAAGCGGGTGCGCAAGGCTTGGCCTTGGTTCCACCAGGGCGTGGCATGGGCGGATTGTGCCGCGGTGGTCATGTGGGTGCTCCGGCCAGGCTGGACAAGCCCCGCAGCACGGGCCAGGGCAACAGGCGCCACAGGGGCGCCAGGCGCGACAAAGGCACCGTGCCACGCAACAGCGCGCCATGGTCCAGCGATTTGTCGTGCGGGAAGTACGTGGGTTTGACCGCCACGATCTCACGGAAGCCCTTGTGGCGGTAATAGCGCAGTTGGGGGTCGCGTGGCAAGCCGAAGCGGGTCTGGGCGGCGTAGCGGGCGGCCGTGAGCTGAGGGTCGCGCCGGCGGGCAGCGGCAAAGCCGGGCAGCGGTGAGCCGAGGTAAATTTCGCGCCAGCCGGCTTTCAGCGCATGGGGCCAGAAAAACTCGATCAGGGCTTGTGCGCCACGCGGGTCGATGCTTGTCAGGCTGATGCCAAACAGTGTGCGGGCCGGCCCGCGGTGGGCAGGTTGGCTGGCGTTGGCACAATCAGCCCAGGTGGGGGCTTGCAAAATGGCCTCGCGGCTCAGGGGCCTCATGAACAAAGAGGACACTGCCTCGCCTGTCCTGCAGTTGAAGCTGCCCACGCACAGGTTGGGGTGGCGTTCAATGCGCGCCTGCAGATCTTGGGCGCTGGCGGCTTGATGGCTGTCCCATTGGCGCGCTTCTAGGCGCAGCAGGGCAGGGATGTCGGTCAAGCGGATGAAGCGGGTGTCGAGGCGAGTCATGACGAAGGACAAAAAGGACATCGAGACGCGCATCGTCGCGTGGGCCGATGACGCCCTGATGACTCGCAAATGACAGTTTGATGACAGTGGCTTGCGAGGACCGCTCCTAGTACCCCGTCTCAGTGGATATGAAAGGTTGATTCCCCAAGGCGAACAGGGGATGCATTTGCAGGCGGAGTGTGCACGAATGGAGTGCGCGCGGGCCTGTGCGCCTCAGGCACCATCCTGGATCCCCGCCTGCGCGGGGATGACGGGCGCAGGGGTTGGCATATCCCCACGTCATTCCCGCGCAGGCGGGAATCGTGCGCCCGTGAAGGCGTGCAATCAGCACGGTGGAAGTCCGTGTCGGGGCAAGCCATGACCCCGTAGCCGAGAGTAACTGCGTCGCTGCGAAGCGGGGTGGAGAGCAACT
>JANMGB010000335.1:0-6997 GCA_031374415.1 Burkholderiales bacterium | reverse complement strand
TTCATCCGCGCCTCGTACCACCCCGCAGTTGCTGGCTCAACGAGCCATTGACCCACCCGGAGGCACCTGTGCTCGGCCTCTTCTGATCACATAGTTCCACATTTACCATCGCCGAAGTTCCACATTTACTTTCGCGGACAGCAGGGACTTTTCAAAAACTAGCAACAACTTAAAAAGGCCAAACTTTTGCGGAAATGGGCCGTATAGCTAGCATTCATGCGGGTTTGCGGCGTTTTTCTTAGTGGCAACCGGTTGCCACATATAGGGTGCACTTCTTTGCCACAAAAGCGCATCTAAATGCTAAAATGGCGCATCTAAATGCGTCTTAATGGCAATGACAAAGATATCCATTCCGAGTGATGTGCCCAATCAGGGTCAAGTGCAAGGCTGGCTCCAGGTCGACAAGCGTGTACACCAAAAAATGGGCTTGTTTGGGCTGAAACACCCATCGGCATTAGCCCTTTTGCATTTCATGACGTCCAGGCTTCATCGAGGAACGAACGGAGTGTTAATGAGCCTTGATGCGCTTGTCGGTATCACTGGGCTCTCGAAAAGAACCGTCCAAAACTCGATAAAGGCGCTATCTGATGCGAGATTTATACAGATTCTCAAATCAGGAAAATCAAATGTCTACATCATCAACAGTCAAGTGGCGTGGCAGGGTCCAAGGGGCCATCGATTTGCGGTATTTAATGCGGAGATAATGGTAAGTGAAGGCGAGCAGGATTTGCCTGTTGATGATCTTATAGATCAGGGGAAAAAACTAGAGTCTGTTCCTATCTTTGACCAAGGCGAGCGAGCCCTAGTTGGTAACGAACAAATCGACCCACCGGATCAGGGTGAGTTGGATTTGCCATGACTTAATGGCTCAGAGCAGCCTTACAAAACGGGCACAAGCTCGAAGAATTCGCGGTCTGAAACGACTTCAGCCTTTGGGCACGTGTTGCTCAATCAGTTCACGCAAAACATCAGAAATGCTGCGCCGACTCTTCGCTGCATAGACCTTTAGCTTGAGGTGCGCAGCTTCATCCAGCTCGAAATTTACCCTCACCTTCGTCTGCTTGTCTTCGGCCATTGCCTTCAGTGCTGCGGCTTTTTTTTGCTCGCTCGGTCGCCCGGCGCTCAATCCAAGTGAGTTGCTCATTTACTCATTCGCTCATTTGAGTTTAAATTCATTTACTCATTTGAGTAAATGCTTAATTTCATTGACCAAGGCCCGAATCTCCTGGGCCGCCTCACCATCAGGCTCCGCATCACTGACAGTCGACCCCAAGGCAGCGGTACTTGGATAGCTCACTCGTTGCGTAATCCTCGACTCCAGAACTGGGAGGCCGTAGCCCCGAAGTGCTTCGGTAATCTCCGCTCCGATCCGAGTTCCTTTGATTGCTCTCGACACCACAAATGCAGCCTTTAGCTTCCCGTCTGTCATTTCGATACGCTGCTTGACCAATTCAACCAGGTCCGCCGTCGCCCAGATGTCATACGGTGATGGTTGCACTGGTATTAGGATGAAATTCGCTGCCTTGATCGCAGATACAGCCAGGTCCGCCGCCTGGGGCGCCCCGTCAATCACCACATAGTCTTTGTGCCCGAGACTCTTCAGATCACGCTCAAGCGTTGGCCGGTCTATGCCAACCACCGACACGCTCTGATCTTCACGCACAGCCGCCCAATCGCGGGCACTCCCTTGTGGATCTGAATCCACCAGCAAAACATCAGCCCCTTCGAGTTGCAAAGCTCTGGCTAGGTGAGTCGCTATCGTCGTCTTCCCCGCCCCACCCTTCTGGTTCAACACGGCTATCACTTGCATCGCTACCTCCAATTGAGTAATGCATCATTACATCATCTCATCATTTACTCATTTGCGCAAATGATGAGATGAGTTGTTTGGTGGCCACTGCTGAGCGGCATGGAGCACCCGCAGCACGGCGAGGGTGGCGCCGTCATCCTCAATGCGGTAGACCATGACGTAATTGGGGTGCACGACGATTTCCCGTGTGCCCTTCATACGGCCCGTGCGGTAGAGGGTAGGGCGCTGGCGTGCCTGTTCGGCCTTGGCCTCGAAGTCATCGTCCAGCTCGACCGCCGCAGCGGGGTTGTCCTGGGCGATGAAGTCCATGATGGTGTCGCGGTCCACAAGGGCCATGGGTCGCCATACCAACCGAAGCACGACCCCCACTACGCACCCTGCCGCAAAGCGGCCCTTCGTTTGGCGAACATGGCGCGGGCCTCCTCATCGGAAACGCTGGGTCGAGGGTCATCAATGCTTTGCTGCACCTGCTCACGGAACCAGGCGTCATAGGCCGAGGCCTCGTGAGCACGCTTGAGCGCCTCAGACCGATCTGGCCTTCGGGGAGCCGTCGCGCTGTTCGTGTCGTAGTTGGCCGCGTCCACATCAAAGCGGGCGATGCCGATGGCCCTGAGGTAGGACACCAGGGTCTCTAATTTGCGGAACAGGCGCACTTGTCGGCTGCGTTGAGCGGCCAAGGGCCGCTCAGTCATGCCGTACTTGACCATCAAGGCCCAGCCGCCGCTTTGGCCCACGACGTGGGCACCGCGGACGGCCCCGGCTTCAACGAGGCGGGACAGGGTGCCGTGGTCAATGGTGTCTGCCATGGTGGGGTCTCCTTGCGGTTTTGATGCATCCGCAATGCGGACAACTGTTGTCATCCTAAGCGATCAATTGTAATTTGCAATGTGAGCTATTGTTGTTTTGCTCATTTCGTTGACATAAAGCCTATTGATCTGCATGGCTCACCCCCTGAATCAGGGGGGATGGAGCAGGGGCCTGCTGTCGGGTAGAGTGTTCGGCTCATCAAGCCGTTGCCAGGAGCACAAGTGAAAGACATCTATCTGAAGTTCACCAAGAAGACCAACTCCAAAGACATCCCTGGCGAGTCGACCGATGCAGAGCACCAAGGCTGGATAGAAGTTGGCCGCTGGTCTCAGGAAATTGCACAGCCAATCTCGACAACATCTTCAACTTCGGGCGGCCACACGTCGGAAAGATGTAAGCATGGCGAAATGGGTTTCACAAAAGACATCGATAAAGCAAGTGTTTACATCTGGGAAGCATGCTCTGCCGCTTATTCATATGACGTGGAAGTGAGATTTTTTAGGGCATCCGGTACCGTACGTACAAAATATTTAACGATCAAACTTACAGATGCAATAATTTCTCATTCAAGCGTGAGCATTCCAGATTATGGATTGCCTGTTGAAGTTATAGGAATAAAGTACTCTAAAGTGACCTGGGAGCACAAGTCATCAAAATCCGATGGAACTGCAAACATAGGCAATGACTATACTGGATGGGATCTTTCCAAAAACAAAGTAGCAGCCTAACAAATGGAACAAATCATGCTTAGTATTACAGATGGCATAGTTAGCGATCCAAAAATTATAGTCCACCCTACAATTAGTAGGGTTAGCAGCTCAAGGCCGATGCCAATTATAAGGGGCATAATTACTCATCACACCAGCGCAGCTAAGGGCTCAAGTACATTAGGCGGTTATGCCGGAAATGGTAAGCCCATAACAAGCGACAAGGAACGCCCGATGGGCGCTCATTTTCTCATAGACGAAAATGGAACAATTTATCAGACTGCCAGGTTAGACCGCGTTGCATTTCACGTTGGCCCAGTAAGGTCGCGATGCTTTCTTTTTCTTACCTGTGAACCTTCTGAGATGGCAAGCCATGGAACTCTTGTAGGCGGTAAAAAGAAAAAATGGGAGCAAGTCTTCTTGACAAAAGACGTAAAAAAATCTTCCGATATCGAAATGAAGAAATCTGTTCCAGAACGATATCCATCAAATGATGATTCAATCGGAATAGAAATTACCGGAGTCATAAAAGATGGGATGTATGGGGTAGTGACCGCCGTTCAAGAGTCATCTCTAAATTGGCTTATCGATGCACTAAAAAATTCATTTGTCGAAATAGGGGATGAGGTATGGCCTCATACGGCCGTTTCTAGAAAGGAACAGCTCGAAGGACATGGTGGAAGTTTCAATGATCGCTAATTTATAGCACAACCATTTACAATAACATATGCCAAAAAAAAGCACGCTATCAGGATTTTTACCGTGGCGAATAATTGGTTTTATCTTGATAATTACAATGCCATCGATTGGCCTTGCAATAGATCCAAATGCCGACCCGGCAATTGATCCAAATATTGTTAATATTTACAAGCCGAAAAAAATTTACAATATTCATATTGACGAAAGGACTCGCACTTGCCATCGACTAACAGAATTACTTTCTGAACCAAGATGCTTTGTTTTTACTAACGATCTTGCAAAACAATTTCTAATGCACTCAAGATCAGTTTCTGCACGACAAAATGAAGAGGAGTCTTATTATATTGGATGCGACGGCCCATCAGGAACCGTTCTATTTAAGGACAAAACCCAAGGGCGGTGGAAGTTAAATTTTGACAGTACTGGAACAGTAGAGATCGGATCAATAACTTACCTTCTTGTTTGTGATGATTGCGACTTCAAAGAAGTTCCTTGTCCATCAACCAAGTAGGTGGCTCACACGGCCCACCCCCTGAATCGGGGGGGATGGAGCATCGGTCTGATGTCGGGTAGAGTGTTCGGCTCATCAAGCCGTTGCAAGGAGCAGTCGTGAAAGACATCTATCTGAAGTTCACCAAGAAGACAAACTCGAAAGACATCACCGGTGAGTCCACCGATGCAGAGCACAAGACCTGGGTGGAGGTGAACGCTTGGTCGCAAGGGATAACTCAACCGACATCAGCAACAAGTTCGACCGCAGGCGGCCACACATCAGAACGATGTGTCCATGCGCCAATGACTTTTATGAAAGCATTGGACAAATCCAGCGTCTATATATACGAAGCCTGCTCAGCTGGATACACATATGATGTTGAAATCCAATTTTTTAGGGCGAGCGGTACAGTTCGCGCAAAGTACTTTACCGTCAATCTAACAAATGCGATTATTTCCAGCATCCAAACAACGATTTCCGAAGATGGATTTCCATCTGATATATTCACATTAAATTATGCGAAGGTTACATGGGAGCATCAGGGATCAAAGGCAGATGGAAGCGCCAATATGGGCAAAGATGTTGGCGGATGGGACTTGTCTTTGAATAAGGCTGCGGCATAAGCAAATATGACAACATACATGCTAGGCAAAAAGCCACCAAATATTCCAAGCGATGCGAACGCAGAAACTCATGGCTCGCAACCTGCAAGCCTAGAATC
This sequence comes from Burkholderiales bacterium, assembly GCA_031374415.1. GTDB lineage: Bacteria > Pseudomonadota > Gammaproteobacteria > Burkholderiales > Burkholderiaceae_C > CANHBY01. The sequence goes on along the minus strand of JANMGB010000335.1, from coordinate 1,760 downwards.
ATACGCATATAAAAAAAGCATCCAATACATACTTCCACTCGCATTCGTCGCTGTTGGCGAAGATGCCACAAAAAATATGGCTCACTATTTGAGCGGAAGTGGCAAGCCTGTCAAGATTGACATGCTTAGATATATGCGAAAGTCCAAGAGATTGTCAGAGATATACAAAAACGAAGAAATCGATGCAAAAGTACTTGCTGAGGCTCTTCCTCCTGGGCTTTTCTCATTAGCTTCTAAGGAGGTTCATGATGACGTGTTCGACAAAAATGATTGGCAACATGGCGGAAGAGACCTTTTCTACGCCTCGGGTGGTTTTAAATATTGGGGGGAAGCAGAAGTATCAATTAAAAAAATAAGCGACCAAAAACATGAGTGCGAAATGAGATTTTGGCTTTATTTTTACGACAGGTACAATTGGGACAATATTAAAAGCACAGACCTTTTTGGGAAAACATTTGAAGATGCACCATTAAGGGCATTATCCAATCAAGGGTTGGCGAAAGAGTTCGATTTGAACGGATGCATTGGAGGGGTACCGAATAAATGGAGCTATAACATTCCTAGCTGGGTGCAATGGAATGACAAGCCAAATCTAGATAAATTAAGCACGACAAGAAATCCACGCAAATGAAAATGCAACGTGTTGCAATTATTTTATTTGCGGCAACCTTCAGCACAAATCTTCTCTTGACAGCTTGTGACAAGCCGAAAGAAGAATCTGGCCGTTCAGAAAAAACAGAGAGTGGAAATGCGACCATGGAGGCGGGATTGCTCCGGGAGCAGATCACCGTTCATAGAAACCTTTTGAAAGACAATGCAAACCAGTGGGGACCACATCATCCGGAAAGGCTCTCCTTGGAAGAAAAAATTGCCATCCTGGAGCACGAACTAAAATCGGTGACCAGCTATAGCTATACCCAAAAAAAACCTGCCTATTCAGCAGAAAAAGAAATTGAAAAATATGTAATTCATGTCGATATGTTCTCCAATCATCCACGTCTTGCAGAATACAAAAAAGTATTACAGATAAAACATGAAGGGAAATTGATTGCATCCAAGGAAATTTTTGACACTGGTGGATTTGCCTCATTTTACTTCTTGATGGACGCTTGCAATTACATTGCCATTCTGGATGGAACCACCGAAGGGTTCATTATCAACAAAAAAACCGGCTCGATTTCCGAAGTAGACTCATCGGAAATACCGAGAAATTTTTCGAAAATCAGCTTCGGTCGCTTTGCATTCGACGGAAAAGGGTCGAGAGATTATAATTGGGTACCCGACGGTCATGCCGAACAAATCCCTTGTTTGCATGGAAGCAAATTAATTCAATGAAGCGCTTAGCATATCCCTGCCTCTGCCATCAAATCGTTGGCTGGGCAGCTGATGGCGCAGTGCTCCGCCACCGAAAGATCCAGCCTATTGACAAGCCTGATCGAGCCGCTATGCTTGTCATCAAGTAGCCCTCGGGCCCTTGCTGCACTGAATTTCCTGGAAGGTGCACACCTCTTCGGAGGCGGAAAATACTATCTATACCGACATCAACCGACTGAGTCTCTCTTCGGTTAACGCGACTTCTGGTCGCAATTCGCACTCGTAGTGCCGCACTCATTGGCTCGGTTAGGGCCTGTTCGGAAACTCACTGAAGCCATTTGCTGATGGCCGCGAGGTGAACGAAGCCAAGGAACATGCAGTCCAGTTTTTCAAAGCGTGTGGCTACACGCCGGAAAACTTTCATTCTCTGAAAGAGGTTTTCAACC
>JANMGB010000333.1:0-12823 GCA_031374415.1 Burkholderiales bacterium | reverse complement strand
GGTTGAAAACCTCTTTCAGAGAATGAAAGTTTTCCGGCGTGTAGCCACACGCTTTGAAAAACTGGACTGCATGTTCCTTGGCTTCGTTCACCTCGCGGCCATCAGCAAATGGCTTCAGTGAGTTTCCGAACAGGCCCTAATCAATAGGGTGAGTGAAACATTCGAGGGACTCGCGAGGGCGGGAGCACCCTCAGACTGCAGTCGCTCGCTGCAGCGTTAATGTCAATCGCACCCCGTTGAGCATGTTCTCCGCGGTGATCGTGCCGCCCATTTTGGCCATGTAGGTGCGTGCGACGAAGAGGCCTTGCCCTCGACTCCCCAGCGCGCCGGCATCGACCTGATCTGACACACCATACTCAAAGATGCGCCCCAACAGCTCGATGGCAATCGGCTGGCCGACGTTGTGAAGGCTGACCTGCACGGCATCGGTGCTTTCTGTCAAGGTGATGGCGATCGGCGTGCCGGGAACACGATGCCGGTCGGCATTGCGCAAGACGTGCAGCACGACGTCTTCCAGCGAGTACTCGTCGGCGCGCACCCACACCTCGTGCCCCACGGCCTGGAACGTGACAGCAGTAATACCCGCCTCGGGGGCGTTGTTTGCCACGTGCTGCAAAAACGCGTTGACATCAATGGCGCTGATCGCAAGCGCTGCCGACTCGAACGCTTCGCTCGGTGAGGCGGTACCGTACAAAACGCGCAGTGCCTGCTGCATTCGCCCCAGGTAGCGCCGGCTCGGGTCGTCGGGGGCCGCATGCAGCGCGAGCAGCGACTGCAGGGGCGACATGATCTCGTGGCCCACCGCATGCCATTGGTCGCGCTCCTGCGCCACACGGATTTGCTCACGCTTCACGTCGTCATTCACGCGCTGGAGCAGCTCACCCAGTACGCCCGCGAGCAGCCCCAATTCGTCGCTACCCCGCAGGTCGGCCACGTCAAGCGGCAGCAGCAACGCGCTGGCAGACGTGGGGGCCTTGACATCGCGCCCCACAGCGCCCACGGCGGCCGCTCGGCGCGTGAGCAGGGTGATGCGGCGGATCACGCTCAGCTCGATGACCAGCCAGGCCAAGGCAATCGCCGCCAGCATGGCCCCCACGAACCACGACAGGCGCGTGGCCACAACACCGAGGCTGCGGTTCACACCGCGCAAATCACCCGCCAGGATCAGCTCATAGTCGCCGAGTGAGGTGGACAGCGTCTCACGCGCTTCGATGGGCTGGTCGTAGCCTTCGACCGGCAACTGCCGGATCAAGCGGTTCAGCCAAGGTGACGACGTCTGCGTTGCATCCTCAGCACCCTTGAGCGCAATCAGATCCGTCGTCACACGATGATCCGCTTTGCGGATGCGAAGCGACTCGCCGGGTAACAACAGCGGTGCCAGGTCGACCAGCGAAAACGGTGCTGTCGCGCCTGCACGATTGCTATCGAACAAGGCGTCTTCCTCCCCCGGGGGCAGCATCTGCATGTGCACTTCGATGCGGTCAAGATCAGCCGGTGGCCAGGCGGGGCGGGGCCGAAGCAGCAGTTCTTCACGAAACACCTCAATGGGCAGCCGAATCGAAAAGAAGGATCGCCGCTCACAGGTCTCGGGCATGGCGGAGCCGTCGACGCATCGCCCATCTTGCCAAAGCCAGCCTCGAAAGTCGCGCTGTGGCCGCTTGGCCGTGGTGCCATCGGCTTCCTCGGCAAATCCGGTGAGCCGCCCCCGCGCAGGACCATCGGGCCCTGTGGCGTCGATCGCACTCTCAAAAGGGGCCACCCAACGGAAGATCTGCCCGCGCATGGCCACCGTCACGCGCGCGCGGTGGGCCAGGCTCAAATCCTTCTCACCCGACACCCGCGAGATCAGCGTGCCACTCACGAAACTGCCCACCGCGTAGATGAAGCCGCCCGCCAGCGGGTTGTTGCCGACGGCGACACACAGGGTTGCATCGCGTGCGGTACTGCCGCCTGGCGGGCTGTAGCGCAGCTCACATCCGGCCATCTCCACTGCCTGCTGGGCCTTGGCCTTGTCGTCGAAGTCGATGGCCGAGAACGGCAAAACGAGTGGCCGCAACGGCGTGGTGGCCAGGTTGCGAGCGGCCGGGTTGAGCAAGGCCAACTGGCCGGTCGGGTGGCGCAGCCGCGCCACAATTTGAGCTTGGTTTTTGCGAAAACCATCCTGGTAGCTGCGCCAGCCTTGTTCCTTTTCTTGCTGCAGCACCGCGAATGCGAGGCCGATGGTCGCCAAGGCCAGCAACAAAAACACCCCGCGAAACAGCACCCGAAGCCGCAGCGGGATCCGCTGCGGCAGGCGCCAGCCGGCGTTCCAGCTCAAGGCTCCAGACTCCAGCGGAAGCCCCGCATCGGCACGTTCTCGATGCCGTCAAAGGTTGGATCAATTTCGCGGAAGGCGTCGCGGATGGTGCTGACATGTTTGCGGATGTTGTCGCGGTTGCGCCCACTCTTGACCACTCGATAGAGGTCTTCGTAGCTGACGACTTCACCGCGGCGCTCGGCGAGTGCCGCAAGAATGCGTTGGGCCGTCAAGGGCAAGTTGATCCTCTGGCCACGCCACAGCGGGAAACCCTGGCGCAAGGGGTCTAAGGAGAGTTCCTCGGCTGCCGGCCTGGCCGGCTCGGAGGGCGGGATAGCACCGCGGGTGGCACGCAAAATGTCAAGGAACGTGTCGATAAAGTCGGCCTCGCTGAAGGTCGTTTTCTGCAGGTAGTCCCAGGCATCCAGCGCCTTCATGATGCTGCGGTAGATGGTGGCAGGCATGGCCGACACCACCAGCACGGGCGTGGCTTGGCGCTTGTTGATGGCGTGGATCAGGGCGACGCCAGCATGGCGTTCACGGCCCAACTCGATGTCGAGCACGACCAGGTCGTAGTGCTCGCGTTGCACCGCCGCTTCGGCGCTGTCGCGATCGAACCATTGGTCGATCTGGATCCCGGGGCGTGCGGCCTCGATCCAGCCCTTGAGTTGGTTGGACGTGGGTACATCGTCCTCGATTACTGCAACTCTGACCATCTTGCCGCTCCTTGTGGGGAGCCCATTATCGAATGCAGCGCTCGACTGGCGTGTGAGTGTTTCTTCCGCGGCCGGAGTCGGCCTGCCACGGCGCCGGAGGCAAGTGACCCGGCGCCGGCCTTGAGTGTTCCAGGGGATGGGCTGCACCATTCGTTTCAGGCCGCCAAGCCATGTGCAGCGGCCCCACACCACCCACCCACCTGAGCTTTGGAGCCTTTGATGAACAGCCGCTTGACGACCCTCTACACCGCACTGAAAAACGCCTACGCCAGCACCACCTCGGGGTTCGGTGGTGCCGCACGAAACGGCACCGCAAGCCTAGGCCGCAACAGTGTGACCCTGCTCATCCTCGGCGCCGTTGCGACGGCCGGCTACGTCATCTGGCGCAACCCACCCGTGCAAACGGTCACTCACGGCGAGTTGGGTGTGCGCACGAACCAGTTCACCGGCAGCGTCAGCGAGTTCGGCGCCGGCAGCGTCATGGTGCTGCCCGGCGTGCACGAGATGCGCCGTTTTGCCCTGCGCGATCAAACCTACCGCCCGACCGCCACGGGTGACGCCCCCTTCCAGTCGGTGGAGGGGCTGAGTTTCGGTGTTGACATTGCAGTGCGTTATGCACTCGACCCGGTGAAGTTGCGCTCGATGGCGCAGACCCTGCCAAACGACATTGGCGCCGATGTCGTACAGCCTGCGGTGGAGGGGGTGATCTACCGCGTGCTGGCCCGCTACACGGTGCGCGAGATTTTCAGTTCGCGCCGCGCTGAGATTCAGGCGGCCATTGAGACTGACCTCAAGCCCATGCTGGCCGCCGATGGCGTGCTGATGCGGGCCGTGCAGATCGGTAAGGTCAATTTGCCCGAGGACTACAAGCGCGGCATGGACACCTTGCTCGCCGAGGAGCTGGCCAGCGAGAAAATGCGCTACACCCTGGAGCTGAAGGAAAAGCGCGTCAAGGAGACCACCTTGGATGCTGAGGCCGAAAAGGTGCGCCGTGAGAAAGGGGCTGAGGCGGCCGCCGCTGAAGCGGTGATCGCTGCGCGCGGCCAAGAAGAGGCGATGAGGCATGTGCTGCCGTTCAAACAGAAGCAGATCGAGCAACGCCAGCTCGAAGCCGAAGCGGAGAAGCAATCCCGCATCAAGACAGCCGAGGGCAGCGCACAGGCGCGCCGCATCGAAGCTGCCGGTGAAGCCGACTCACGTCAGAAACTTGCCGACGCCGAGGTCTATCGGCTGGACAAAGTGGGCCGGATCAACAGCGAGCAGATGGCCCGCGAAGGTGCGCTCATCAGCCGCCATCCGCTGCTGATCCAGAAGACGTTGGCTGACAAGCTGTCTGACAAAATCCAGGTGGTGATTGCGCCGCCGCCTGCGGATGGCGGATTCATTGGGGCGGGCTTGGTGGGTTCGCTCAAGACGCTGCGTGCTGCCGAGTCGGGCGCCACGACGGGTGAAGCCAACCCCTCGGAGAATCAGTGATGCTGATCAGCGCCATCCTCGCGAGCAGCGCTGCGGCCACGCTGTCAGCTTACGCCATCGTTACCACCGACCAGGCTGCGCTGCGCGCCGCCCCCAAGGACGCGGCGGCCCAGCATGCCGTGCTCTGGCAGGGCGACCTGCTCGAAATCCGCGGCCGCCGGATGGACCACCTGCAGGTCTATGACCACCGCCGCGAGCGCGCCGGCTACGTTCTGGCGTCACAAGTGCGCAGCACCTCGGCGCAGGCTGCCGAGGCGCCGGAGCTGCTCTCGGTACTGCGCTTCGTACGCGACACGCCGGGTGCCGAGGCGCTGGGCATCGCCTACGCGGCGGCCTACCTGAAGGCGGTACCCGCAAGCGCCATCACCGCCGAGCCGTTTGATGCGCTTGGCACGCTCGCTGAGCGGCTGGCGCGCCGGGCGTCGAGCAAGCAGAGTGCCGCGACCAGCACTGCGATAGCCGCTCATCTGGAAGTGGCGGCCGGCTATGGCGTGGTCATGAAAAGCTATGAGCGTGATGGACTGATTGAGGTTTGCTACGACGGTGAGGCGTTTCGCCACGTGCTGGCGATGGCCTCATCGGGCCCCGAGCAGCGTGCTCGGGCCGCGCTCGGCCTCACGCAACCAGGGTGCGTTGATCCCACCCTGTCGCCCACAGCGCGTTTGGCGGCTGACCAGTCGCGTGCCGAAGTGCTTGACCGCATGGACACCACGACCCTCCCCGAGACGCTGAAAAACCGCTTGCGCTTGCGCCGCGCGGGCGTGTGGTCAGCGCTCGCCTTCGCACACACCCGGCGCATCGATCGCGAACCTCTGGCCGCCCAGCAGGCCGCGCAACGCGCCCTGCTGGAGCTGGCCGCTGTCAACAAGAATGAGTTGACCGATGACGACGTGGCTGAGTACACCTTGGCAGCGATTCGCACCGGCGCCTCACGCTGGGCCGCTGAGCCGGTTCCCTCAACGACCCCGAGCCGCTTAAGCATTCAAACCGTGGACGGCGAGCCGGGCGAAACCTGCGTGCTGCTCACGGACGCGCGCCACAACGTGGCCGCGCCGCTGCTGCGTCGATGCACCTGGGGCACGGTGTGGCAGGCATCTGCCAGCGTCAGCCCCAACAACAAGGCACTGACCCTGGCGGTACAGCCCTTGGCGGGTTGGCGCGAGCTGTGGGTGATCCGCCAAACCAAGGAGGGCTGGGTGGTCGACGTGTTGCCGCCAGCGGCGGGCACGCCGACGGGGGGCGACCTCGGCTATGCGGAATTCGCCGGCTGGGTTCCGGGGGGTGAGCGTCTGTTGGTGGCCCGAGAATCTCGAATTGAAGGCCGCACGCGGCGCAGCTTCGAAGTGCTGCGCATGGATACGCTGCTCACCGAGAAGCAGGCCAGCACGCCGGCCCTGCTGACGCTGTTTGGAAAATGGCAAGACCCAGCGTGGAAGCAGCAGACCATCAGCCTGCGTTGAGGCTTGCTTGCTGCGAAGTGACGAATTCACTTGCCGCTATTGCGAGTTGACAACTTTGCTTTCACGGATTGGCCGGTAAAGATGTCCCAAGTCGGGGCCCCTGCGAGGGAGTCCGCTGGGACAGCTTTCCTTTCCTCTACGATTGGCTGACGCTTGCGCAAACCGACCTGAGACCGGCGATCCGAAGACGGAGGCGGTTTGCACAAAAACTGTGATCGCCCTTGGTGTGCTAAAGTTTCGATCTCTAATAATAATAAAAAAGCCATTTTTAGATATAGTATTTTATTATATCAGAAGCTTTTTATTGTTTTTTTAGGAGTGCAGTAATGGGTCATTTGGTTTGTCGAGAACCTTGGGGCGTTCTTGATTTTTATCTGGAAAAGGGGGTCGTATTCGTCCGGCAAGATTGGCATTACCAATGGCTGACGCGGGATGGCATGCCTCCATGGACGGGTGTAGAGAAGCATGCTTTTCACAAAGTAGCTGATCGGCAAATTTGGGGAGTGTGGAGTAACCGTTTTACTTTGGGTATCCGTGGCTCAAGTGCGGTGGCTCAGAAGTTTCGGGGGCGGGAAATTCCAGTCAACTTCGATGTCCGTTGGGTATTGAATCCCCGGCCCGCCCATTGGACAGTGGAGGCTTGGAAAGTCAAAGAGAAACCTAGGCGTAATACGGATCACGCCTGGCCAAAGGTAAGGATGGGGGAAATGACTATCGTGTTGAATACGATGCAAATGTTTGCGCAGCACATTCTGCATCATGGGCATCCGATTGCCGCTCATGAATTTGGTCATACATTGGGGGCTCCGGCGCAGCAATCATTTCTAATGGACGAGTACAATACATTGCCTGGTCTCGGATTATTAGAAGACCGAAGCAGCATTATGAACTTAGGAAGTGAAGTGCGCCAGCGCCATATTTTTCCGGTAACGAGCGCGCTCAATAAGATGATCAAAAATACCACTTTCGATTTCAATGCGACACGGGTCTCCAGCTTTGGCTCGTGATGTTTTTTCCGGTTGGGCTGCGACTTGGTTTTATGTCTGCACACTGGCAGGTGCGTTCTGTTCGCCAGCACATGCCGATCAGCCTCCTCCACCGCATCCTGCGAAGGTATGCTCGCCCAAGGCGAAAGTGTGTGTGCTTGCCGAAAAGCCAGGATCTTCGCTGGGCATGGTCACGAGCATGTCGAGTCCCCCGGCTTTTGCGCCTTGGCGGGCTTGTGGGGCAATGAACTCTTTGGATGTCAGTGACCGTGGTGGCGTGATCTCCATTTCTCAGGAGCCTAGTGCGCCACTGTGGTCGGTGGACGTTCCCGTGGTGATGGTGTGTAACCCGCAAGGAAACACGTATCAGTGGACGCTGCGGCAATTGCTGGTGGATACGAAACGAATCCCGCGAAGTGTGTCGTATTTCGGCTGGATTAAAGACACTGGCATGAATGAGGATGTGTACTGGATACTGACGACGCAGAACACACGGCTTGAGTTTGATTTGAGGCACGGCCAGTTAACTCGAATCAAGCATTGAACTCTGAGGCCTTTTCCCTTATCTTTTGCCCCCAAACCCTGGCTTCGAACTTTCAATCTGGCATGTCTTTAATGCAGCCATCACTTGCGACAATGATCCAAGCTTCAAGGGGCTGAGGCCGTCCGCCACGATCTCCACGCGACGTCCTGCCTCAAATTGGTGAGCGTGCTCCCTTAGGTTGGCAAATTCAAAATACACAAAGGTGTTGTCGTAGCCACCCACGACCCGACCCGTCGCAACGGGCTTGCCGCCCAAAGACAACTGCGCCGCCGCCTCACTGTCTGGCTTCAAGCGGTGGTTGCGGGAACGAACGCTCAATGTATCCAACCCCCCTCCGAGCTCCCTCGATGCAAGCATGGTGATCGCTTGGCCATCCTTTTCTTTTTGCCTGGCGCTACAACGCCCACCAGTCCCGTCCCGAGAGACGATCACCCAATCTGGCAAGGCTGGGTAGTCGACAATGACCGCAGGACGAACCATGATGCCTTGCACGCCCGAACAAGCACAGCCGATCAGGGCCACAAAAAGAAGGCGGAATCGGCGGTCAAACATGCTTACCTCACGAATGAATTGAAATCGTGGCCCCGTGCGATGCGCAGAGCGCAAATGTGCAACCCTGGGTCGGCCCATGCACTCAAACGGCGATTGGGATGACTCTTATCGATAAACAACTAAATTCTCAGTTGCTTATGCATTAATGATTTTAATGTGTCTGTGACTCAGAGCGCCTTGCGTTCAACAAAAGGCCGCGCCTGCAAGACCACCACGCGCCCCTGAGGGTCGATGGCCCATTCGATGTCTTGCTCAACGCCTTTCATGAGGCGTTTGATCTGCCGACCCACCTGGGCCAAGGCCTTCACGTTGCCCTCGCTCAACACATCCGTGGCCACCTCAAGGGGCTTTTCAACCACACCACCGGCGGCATCCAGCTTGAGCTCAGCGTCTTCCGCTGAGCGCGACAGGCGACGCACGGACCCGCTGCGCTCGTCAAACAGGGACTGCTCGGCCACGCGTCGGCCCTCCACCACTTTGATGCCGATGCCTCGCTTGGCGGACACGTACACCGCATTGACATGGTTCGCATCGAAAGGATCGCGGGTGATCATCACGCCCGAGGACACCGAATCCACCGCCCGTTGCACAAACACGGCCATGGCAACTTGCTCAGACCCAATGTGGGCATACCGACGCGCCTCGAAGGCTTCAAAGTTGAACACTGACGCCCACACTGTTTTCACCGCACGGCCCAGGTCGGCGTCACGCTTGACGTTGGGCACGGTGGAGTACAGCCCCGCGCCACTGAAGTTCGCCAGATCCTCTGAGTTGGATGAGCTGCGCACAAACACCCCGTCACCACTCAATTGGTCGCGCCACGCCTGCGCCCAGCTCGCCTCGAGTTCAGGGGGCAACGGCATCTCGATCAGGTCATGGCGCAGGGCTTCCAATGCCTTGCGCCGCACCACGCGGCTGCGGTCAAAACCCTCGGTTTGCAACGCCGATTGGATGCGTTGCGCCACATCGGTCCGCCGGCTGAAGTCCACGTAGTGCGCGTAAGGAATGCAATAGCCATCGGGCACTGGCGCTGTACCCGTCAACCGTCCCGCACGGCGTGCCGCCTCCAAGTGGCCCAGGTTGGCTGCCTTGGCACCACACGCCGTGGCGCTGGCAGCCCGCAACTGAGTCAAGGGCACCATCTGCCGCTGGCGCACATTGGGAGCGCGAAGCAAGGCAGAAGCCGGGCGCGCAGGCGGCGTGCTTGGCTGAGGTGTAGGCTCCACGCGATACCCCTCATCAGTCACTTGAAGCGTGACCCATTGGCCTTCCAGTGGAGCCAGTTCGTCGTAGGCGTTTTGCACATAAGCATTCGGCACCCCCCAGCCTTTGACCAGCAAGTTCACGTGGGACAGGACTGTCGATGGCTTTTCTGTCACCACCCCCGCCACCGGTGGGAGGGACAAAGCCACCGAGCGCAACACGACAATATCGGTGGGTTGAATGTCGTCCTCATTGTCAGACTCGATGTCGGCCACGCGGCGCAAGCGTCCCCGCGCTACACCTTTGTTGAGCGGCAAAAAACGTCGCCCGCCGAGAATTTGAACCTCGGTCACTGGCTCCAGTCCCGCTTTTCGACCAGCTTCTTCTTGGGCTACCGAATTGGCCTTGAACGCGACAGGTGCAAAAAATGTGGCGGCCAGGCTCTGGCGTGTGAGTTTCAACAGTTCGGCAGTCATGTGATCACCCTCCCAAAACTCAAACAACCACTGCTTGAGCTCTGGCTGAAAACCCAGGGTTCCCAAGACAAAACGGCGATCGGGCCGCTGGTAGTAGCTGGCCAAGGTTTTCCGCTCAAGATTGGGCACCAGGTAGTTTTCCCGCAAGAAGTCTTCGTGAAAGTCATACCGTTGGCTGTTGATGTAGTAGGTCCGACCGCCCTGCGCTCGGTCGATGGCAAACAACAGGTGAGCGATCGCCTGTGGGGTGCCCGCGTCGTACACACGAGCCAAACCATCGAACACTTCACGGTTGGCAATGGTGTCCTCGGAGGACTTGCTACTGGATTTGGCTGCTGGCACCACCGCAGACATGTTGACCCCTCGGCGGGCCGCAGTGACGACGAACGGCTTCTCTGCCAACTGCGCAACAGACGCTTGCGTCAAGCACCAAAGTACCAGCGAAAATCCCAGATGCTGAACGGCTTTGTTCATGGCTCCCCCTTGAGGATGGTCATCCGCACTCGTGCCCACGAGCGACACGCAGCGTCGACCGCAAAGCTGAATGGTCAGGTTAGGTAAATGTCAGCATACAAGGGGTAGGCCTAGGTATGTCTGCATTTTCGGATCAGTGGCTGCAGGCACAGATGACGCTGACATGCGCCACAGCCAACCCCCGCTGCATCGAAAAACACCTGATCAGGGTTGGCGTCAAGGTGAATTCACCGGACGCTTACTTCCGGGTCACTCTTTAAAGAGAGACGAAGCCGTGTCGGTTTCGGCTTCGTCATAGGAGAGTCTGTGTCAGACTATTTAGCCCGTCCAGAGCAGGCCAGTCTCCTCGCACTTCTTGCACTCGGCCTTCCTTCGGACAAACCCTCGCGGGCTTGTCCTTGCCGTCGGCACGTGGCTATGCTTGTCGCCAAGATGAGTTCAAGTTGGTACTCCCACAGGGGACTTTCACCCCATAAGTTCGCGCCCATGTTGGGCGTACACCCGGCAGTCGAGCGGCCTCAACAAGCGGCTTTGCTCGCTTGCTTTATCAACACAGGCGTGCGCTTTTTGAGGCCGCTCACTTCAAACGTCAGGCCGCATGGTCCATGCTCCGAGTCCCTCGTCCCCTCAATTGGTTCATCTGGCTGTTGCTTGCCGGTCTGCTACTTTCTGCCGCCGCAGTAGCTACGACTGGGCTATCGGACCACGTCGTCACCGCTGACTTGGTTGTCGTCCCAGGCAATACCGTCTACCCGGACGGAAAGTTGTCAAATCGCCTGAAGAGCAGACTCGACGCTGCGATCGAGATCTATCGCTCAGGCAACTGTCAGGCCATCTTTGTCAGTGGCGCAGTCGGGACCGAGGGCGTCGATGAAGCCGCAGCCATGAGAACCTACTTGATTCAGCAAGGAATACCCGACGCGGCAGTCATTCAAGACAGCGAGGGCTTCAACACGGAGGCAACTGCCAAGAATGCTGCCGTCGCCATGCAACAACGAGGGCTCCGTACGGCGCTCGCCGTGTCGCAGTACTTTCACGTTCCACGCCTGCGGCTGCTGCTCCGCCGCCAAGGAGTGGGCGTCATTGGAAACTCGCACGCCAGGTACTTCGAACTGCGCGATGCCTACTCTCTCGCAAGAGAGGTCGCCGCCATAGCCACCCTGCTCGTGCGCGCGAATGCGGTCAACCCCTCGCTCGAGCAGACCGCCAACGGGGGCGCTGATGCATTTGTTGGGCAGCTTCTCGACACGCGAAGACGTCCAAGCCCGTGCCGATTAGCTGGGGCGAGCTGACCACGACAACAAGTGACCAAGCAAAGACCTACCCATGCGGCCGTTCATCCTTCTCCTCAGCCTACTTGGCGTTGCCCTGTTCGGGAGCGTGTTCGCCTTGTCGTTCGCCAGTCCGCTGCTGATCGAGCGCGCCGCACGTGAGATCGTGAGAATCGAAGTCGAGCGAAAAGTGGGCGAGAAGATGGAGTCTCTCTCCAACTCCCGAATTGCCGGGCTGGCGCAACGAGCACTGCAGAAGACGGGGGTGGACATCGAGCACGCTCAGCGCGCCATCCGTGATGAGCTTCCGCGGAAGGTGGCCAATGTGGTCGCAGACATGCTGAATGCCGACTGTGAGTGCCGAAAGCGCCTTGTTGCGCGCGTCCAAAAAACGGAGGGCGAGCATCTGTCGTCGTTGACGCAGGCACGTGAGCGCCTCGTGAGCCTCGCGGAGTCAGCCTACGCATCTGTCACCACGGACCTCTTGCGAGAGTTGCGCATCTTCTCAGCGTCCAACGGGGTCGCGTTCGCTCTTCTGGGCGTTGTCACGCTCCTGCGGAGCAGAGCAACGCTGCAGTTGCTCTTGCCTGCAGTCGTGCTTGTTGGCGCAGTGCTCATCACAGGAGGCCTTTACGTCTTCGGCCAGAACTGGCTCCACACCATCGTCTTCTCTGACTATGCCGGCCTGGCCTACGCTTTGTACCTGGGCGGCGTCGCGCTCCTTCTTGCAGACGTCGTGTTCAATCGAGCGAGAGTCACAACGCGGCTTGTCAATGTCGCACTGGATGCAGTAGGCGCCACCGCAGCCGCCGTCCCATACTGAAGCCGCCGCCTAATCCGGGTATCCAGGGGTGTTTAGCCACCAGCCGCCACAGGGACGCCTGTCTTGCCCCTCCTCGTCACCCGCTTTGCGGGATCCTGTCCATGCCTCGAGGTTGAACTGAGCTGGGCATTTGTGCGCACTGGCCAGCTCAATGGAGTCACGCCGCAAAATGCTTCAGTGCACCTGTCCTCTGTTGGTGTGACGTGCCGCCGGGCGAGCTCATAGCTACTCAGGTACTAGTTGTCTCGGAACCACTGCCGCAACCGCAAGCGCTGAGCAGGGCCAAGGCGCAGGCACACACAGAAGCTGGGGTGTGCAATACCGAAACTACAGAGCACTTTTTTCGCATGGTGTCAGTATTGCATTACTCGTTTGGCGTTGGCGCCCATCGGATTGGGTGACTTTTCGTAAGCGTTCCGGCAACCCATCTTTCGCAACACCAGAGAAGCTGAGAACCTTGCGTCTGTGATGACAACAGACGAAGCGAGGTGAGCATGGATCGAGAGCGGATTGAGAGTTGCCTGGAACAGGTGAAGGCCTATCAGG
>JANMGB010000331.1:0-19527 GCA_031374415.1 Burkholderiales bacterium | reverse complement strand
TACCACTTCAGCCTTCAGTGAGCAGCCTGCACCCCTTGCCCCGTCCCCTAGAATTCCTCGAACTCCTCTTCTATCCGACGGCGATCCTGGCCGTTGTCGGCGGCGACGCCGGCCGGTTCATCGTGACGTTCCGCCTTCGACGGACGTTTTCTGGAGGAGTCGGCGCCCGATTCTTCCTCTCCAAAAATGGCATGAATCGTTTTCGCCGTGTTCGCTCTGAGCTCCGCCACGGGCGGCATCGCCGCCTTCTCCCCCTCGGAAATATTGATCTTGAAGTATTTGACCTGCTTCATCAGCGCCTTGGCCTGCGCCCGCATCGATTGGCTCGCGGCGGTGGTTTCTTCGACCATGGAATCCGCTACGGCCTACGGCCTTCACGTCTTCCCCCGCGCGAACAGCGCTGCCTCTGGGAGGTCAACGAAACAGACATAGACCTACACTTGTCCACAGCCGACCATCACGTGGTCGGCATCCATCTCCGGGTCAATATTGGATCGGCGCGGTGGGTCAAATTTAGATCGGCGCCGACACGCTTGGATGCCAGTCAACCAGATTGTTGTCAGCTATCCCACCACCCTGCACCGAATCAGCAGCGAGTCTGGCGTGTTCTGGACGTCGATTTATTCGGATTGCCCCGGGAATTGGGTAACCACTTTTGCGATTGTCGAAAGGAACCCCTGCACCTAATCATCCATTCAGCCTCATCCGCACAACGCGGCAGACGCCGCTCATGCGGACTTGAAAGGCAGCACCACCGGGCCCTGCCTCAGTTCCTCCAGATAGTCCGCCCACACCACCATCATGTGCCGGCGCTGGGTCATGAACTCGGCCCGGTCGTAAGCCGCCCCCAGTGGACCTGATTTGCCGTGCGCCAGTTGAGCCTCAATCACATCGGGTTGGATATTCAACTTCTCGACCATGATCGTCCGGGCCATGGCGCGGAACCCATGGGGTGTCATGTCGTCGTTGGAGTAGCCCATTCGGCGCAAGGCGCAACGCAAGGTGTTTTCGCTCATAGGTCGCTCCCCCGTCAACAAACTGGGGAACACATAGGTGCCGCCACCTGTGAGCACCTGGATCTCTTTCAGGAGGGCCACAGCCTGAGGCGCGAGCGGAACAAGATGTGGCCGACCGTTCTGCTTACCATGCACCGTGCGCTTCATCTTGGTGGCCGGGATGGACCACAGGGCCGCCCCCAAGTCGATCTCTTGCCAGGCCATGGCACGAATGTTTCCTGGCCGCTGGAACAACAAGGCAGCCAGCATCAGGGCATACCTCGTGGCAGGGTGACCTTGGTAGGAATGGATGGCCCGCATCAAAGCCGCAGCCTGCGCAGGGTCCAAAACCGCAGCCATGTGCTTGACGTGGACCGGCTTCAACGCCCCATGCAAATCAGGTGCAGGGTTCCGGTCGCACCGCCCCGTGGCAACACCATAGCGAAGTACCTGGCCCGCATTCTGTCGCAGCTTGTGAGCGGTCTCGTTCCGCTCCCGGGCCTCGACCTTGCGCAAGGTTTGCAGCAGCAAGGGCGCCGTGATTTGCGACAGTGGCAATGAGCCGATCCACGGGAAAATATCTTTCTCCATACCCCTCAACCAGCGAGCTGCGTATTGAGGGCTCAGTCCCGTGATCTTGACAGCGTGAAACTCTCGCGCAACGGCTTCAAAGGTGGAGCCACGCTGGGCGTGCCGCTCCAGTTTGTCGAGTTGACGGCGCTGGGCGGGGTCGGTGCCTGATCGCAACAGCTTGCGGGCCTCATCCCTCGACTGCCGGGCATCTTTCAGGGTTACCCGAACCGTCCGTGACCCGGGCTCCATGTAGTGACCCAAGGCAAGGCGCTTTTCTTTGCCGCAGAAGATGTACTTCCAGAACCACCGCTTGGACCCGTTGGGCGCCACCTCCAGGTAAAGGCCGCCGCCGTCCGTCAGGCGAACTCGTACTTTGCCCTCCGGGCACTTGGCGTTCTTGCAGGTGGTGTCAGTCAACATGGGGAACAAGCGGTGGGGAACAGGGCAAAGCGCCCTTTGTTCCCCATGTTGTACCCCAACCTCAGGTGGTTTTCAAGCGGACGGCATGGCACCGCATGAAACGCCAAACCCGCATGTTTGCTGGCTTTCCGCCCGTTTCATGAGACTGCATGAACCGCCTCGGTACCCAGCGAAACAAAAATTTTGGTGCCCCCGACAGGAATCGAACCCGTGACCTTCGGTTTACAAAACCGCTGCTCTACCAGCTGAGCTACAAGGGCCTCACAAAGCGGATATTGTAAAACCGTCCAACCGATTCTTTCATCGGTTGATCGGATTTTCACTGCATTTATTTGACACGCTTCAAAGACGGCCGACCTGGTGACGGTGCATCCGGCGGTGGATCCGTGGCCTCCGGCACCACGACCCCGGACGCTTCACTGCGTCCCTCGTCCGAGCTGGTGGTCGCCAAACGCAAGCCGCGATCAACAGAGGGCTCAGACGATGCAGGCCTGGTAGCCGCAGCACCTTCAGTCGCCGTGGGCACCGGGAAAGCCATGCCCTGTCCGTTCTCTCGCGCATAGATGGCAATCACGTGATCTATCGGCACATAGATCTCGCGCGAAATGCCACCAAACCTGGCCTTGAACTCGAGCACCTCGTTGCCCAACTGCAGCCCCGTCGTGGCTTCAAAGGCAATGTTGAGCACAATCTCGTTGTTCTTGACGTACTCCTGCGGTACCCGCACACCCTGCCCCACAAACACAGCAACGTAAGGCGTGAAGCCGTTGTCCGTGCACCACTCGTGCAACGCCCGGATGAGATAGGGGCAGGTCGAGGTGCCCTGGGCGACGGAGGGTGGCAGAGGTGTGCTCATGGATAAGGGGAAGCAGCGCTTACTTGCGCATGACCTTTTCAGAGGGTGTCAGTGCCTCAATATAGGCTGGACGCGAAAAAATGCGTTCAGCATACTTGAGCAAAGGTACCGCGTTCTTGGACATGTCAATGCCGTAGTAGTCGAGGCGCCAGAGCAAGGGCGCAATGGCCACGTCCAGCATCGAGAAGTCGTCGCCGAGCATGTACTTGTTTTTCAGGAAGATCGGGGCCAGCTGGGTCAAGCGATCACGGATCTGTGCGCGGGCACGCTCGAGTTGCTTCTCGGTGGCTTTAACGCCACGTGACTCCAACAGGTCGACGTGGGCGAAGAGCTCTTTCTCGAAGTTCAGCAAGAACAAGCGCACGCGGGCACGGGCCACCGGGTCACCTGGCATCAGTTGAGGATGAGGGAAGCGCTCGTCAATGTACTCGTTGATGATGTGCGACTCGTACAAAATCAAATCGCGCTCAACCAAAATCGGCACTTCGTTGTAAGGGTTCATCAGCACGATATCTTCTGGCTTGGCAAACAAGTCAACATCGCGGATTTCAAAATCCATGCCCTTTTCAAACAAAACGAACCGGCAACGGTGCGAGTAAGGGCAGGTGGTTCCAGAATAAAGCACCATCATGGTGGCAGGCTCCCAAAGGGGTCAAAAAACTGAGAGCGCAGCCCACGCCATCACGGCGGTGCTGCGCACAAAAACGCTGTGCCGCGAGGGCACAGACTCAACAAGCTACTTGATGTCTTTCCAGTAGCTGGCGTTCAAGCGCCACGCAATGATGGTGAACACGCCCAAGAACAGGAGCACCCACACACCCACACGAACACGTTTGCTTTGGCCCGGCTCGCCCATCCACTGCAGATAGGCGACCAGGTCCGCCACGGTCTCGTCGTATTGTTGGGGTGTCATCAAACCGGGTGTGAGCTGCTGATAGCCCACAAACTTGTGCGTAACTTTGCTCGCATCGTGCGGATCTTTGACATCCTCAAACTTCGGCGCCCGTTGACCCTGCAACTCCCACAGCACATGCGGCATGCCCACGTTCGGGAACGCGAGGTTGTTCCAGCCCGTGGGCCGGGTGTCGTCTCGGTAGTAGGTGCGCATGTAGGTGTAGAGGTAGTCTGCGCCGGAGCCTTTCGAGCCGTCCGAACGTGAGCGGGCAATCAAGGTGAGATCGGGTGGATTGCCACCGAACCAGTCTTTGGCCTGCGCCGGATCTTGGGAAATCTTCATGGTGTCGCCCACTTTGTCAGTGGCGAACATGAGGTTCTTCTTGATCTGCTCTTCCGTCAGGCCGATGTCGCGCAAACGGTTGTAGCGCATGTAAGCCGCACTGTGACAGTTCAGGCAGTAGTTGACGAAGGTTCGGGCACCGTTTTGCAGGGCCGTCACGTCGCTCATGCGCTGCGTGGGGAATTTATCCCACTCGATACCACCACCGGCTGCCCAGGCGGGCCCCGTTAAGCCCAAGGCCAGGATCAAGGATAGGAGATATTTTTTCATGAATTGCGATCCTGTCTTTCTCAATGTGCCGCGAAAACCACCCGGTCGGGCACGGCTTTGCATTGACCCCAGCGACTCCACCAGGGCATCAGAAGAAAGAAGCCAAAGTAAAACAAAGTTCCCACTTGCGAAATGCGCTCACCCACAAGCGATGGCGCCTGCACCCCCAGATAGCCCAAAATCAGGAAGTTGATGACGAACACCCCATACAACCAGAGGTGCGAATCGGGACGGTAGCGAATCGACTTCACCGGGCAGTTGTCCAGCCAGGGCAGGAAAAACAAGATGATGACCGCGCCGCCCATGACCACCACACCCCAGAACTTGGCGTCGATGGTGAGCATGCCCAAGGACAAAATCGCCGCGAAGCCAAGGAGAAACACTTTCATGAGTGCGTTCACGCGGCCACTGAGCAAGCCCAGAACGGCCCCAAAGGCCACGCAGGCGATCAAGGCGTACATCATCTCGCTGGTGATGGCACGCAACATGGAATAAAAAGGCGTGAAGTACCAGACCGGCGCAATGTGCAAGGGCGTTTTGAGTGGATCGGCAGGGATGAAGTTGTTGTACTCGAGGAAGTAGCCACCCATCTCGGGTGCGAAGAACACGATCGCAGTGAAAGCCATCAGGAACACGCTCACGCCCAGGATGTCATGCACGGTGTAGTAGGGGTGGAAGGGGATCCCGTCCAGGGGAATGCCCTTGGCGTCTTTTTTCTCTTTGATCTCCACGCCATCGGGGTTGTTGGACCCCACCTCGTGCAATGCAATGATGTGTGCCGCGACCAAGCCCAACAGCACCAGGGGCACCGCGATCACATGGAACGAGAAGAAGCGGTTCAAGGTGGCATCGCCCACCACGTAGTCGCCCCGGATCAGAATGGCCAGGTCAGGACCGACCACTGGAATGGCAGCGAACAGATTGACAATCACCTGAGCGCCCCAGTAGCTCATCTGGCCCCATGGCAACAAGTAACCCATGAAGGCTTCAGCCATCAGGCACAAGAAGATGGCGCAACCAAAAATCCAGACCAACTCTCGGGGCTTGCGGTAGCTGCCGTAAATAAGGCCACGGAACATGTGCAGGTAGACCACGACGAAGAAGGCCGACGCTCCGGTGGAGTGCATGTAGCGAATGGTGTCGCCCCAAGGCACATCGCGCATGATGTACTCGACCGACGCAAAGGCTTGCGCTGCATCGGGCTTGTAGTGCATCACCAGAAAAATGCCGGTGACGATTTGAATCACCAAGACCAACATGGCCAACGCGCCAAAGAAGTACCAGAAGTTGAAGTTCTTGGGAGCGTAGTACTCGGAGAGATGCTCTTTGTAGAGCGTGGAGAGGGGGAATCGGTTGTCAACCCAGGTCAGCAGCTTTTGTGCTGGACTGGCATGGGCTGGGGCTTCCTTGAATGTGGCCATGTTGCTCTTTCTCTGGGAATTGCCGTTGCTGCGCGCCCTGGCGGGCTCACGCCTTCTTGTCTTCACCGATCAACAGCGTGGTGTCAGACAAGTACATATGGGGCGGAACCTCGAGGTTGTCTGGCGCAGGCTTGTTCTTGAACACCCGGCCGGCCATGTCGAAAGTGGAGCCATGGCAAGCGCATAAGAAGCCACCCGCCCACGAGTCTGGCAAGGAGGGCTGGGCACCCTTGGCAAACTTATCAGAAGGCGAGCAACCGAGGTGGGTGCAAATGCCCACAGCCACCATGATGTTTTTGTGCTCTTGCCTTGAACGGTGCTCGTTGCGGGCGTAGGGCGGCGTCAACTCAGCCGGCTTGCGCTCTGACTGGGGGTCTGCCAGCAGGTCGCTGCTGCCTTGGAGGGCGGCCATCTGCTCATCGGTACGTTTGATGATCCAGACGGGCTTGCCGCGCCATTCGACTGTCATTTTTTCACCAGGCTTGAGCGCACTGATGTCCACCTCAACGGCGGCACCCGCCGCACGCGCTCGCTCAGACGGCTGGAAGCTGCTGACGAAGGGGACGGCCACACCCGCACCACCCACCACGCCAGCGCAGCCGGAAGCAATGAGCCAGGTTCGTTTGCCGCTATCAACTTGCTGATCACTCATGGATATCCTCGGTCGCCTTCAATTCACACAAAGCTTTTTATTCTAATCGAGATGTCAAGGGGGTAGACCATCATGTACCCCCAACCCTGCGCATCTGCACGGGGAGCGTCTCAATCCCGCGACGTGTTAGTGCAGGGGTTTGGTTTTCACCTTGAAACGCGCTTTGAGCGCTTCCAGATACGCTTGGCTCTCAGCCGCGTCCCACACCTGGGCATATTGGCTTCGACCCGCCTCTGCTTCAGCCGCAACCGACGGGTCAGGGCCCATGACGCGAGTGATCAAGCCTACGGCGTAGCCTTGCTCGCCCAGGTCGTAACCCACCAGGCTGGGCAGCGTCGTGGTGGGGGCGCTGAGCACACTCGCCAGGAAAGGCTGCGTCAAGCTGCCAGGCTTCACACGTGAGACGGTTTCAAGTTTTTGGTCGAGCGTGGCCGGTGGCGAGGCCTTGTACATCGCCAAACGCTCTTCACCGTCTTTGCGCGCCAAAGCGGCTGAGGCTTTGGCCACATAGGCCGCCCGCACCGCCTCGCGGATGTCGGCCAAGGCAGGCTGCCTGGTCGGCGCATGTTTGAGTACGCGGGCACTCACCATTTGCGCAGCACCCACTTCGACGGCAGGCGTGTTGCGCTTTTCTCGCAAGGCTTCGGTACTGAACACGGCCTCTAAAAACTTGGGGTGGCTGACCACGGAGTCGCTCGTGCCTTGGCGCGTCAGGCCCTGAGCGGTGCGCAGTTCGAGCTTCCATTTGTCAGCGACGGCTTGGAGCGTGTCCCCTTGCTCGTACACCATGTTGGAAAATTCTTGGGACACGTCAGCGAATTTTTTCTGCGCCTCCGACTTGCGAACGTCCTGCAAAATCTCAGCACGAACAGACTCGAAGCTGCGCACGTCGCCGCCACGCTGGCCCGTCATTTGGATGATGTGAAATCCTTGCTCGGTTTCAACCACCTCACTCAATGCGCCAGACTTGAGCGCATACAGCGCATCACTGAAGGGCTTGACGACCTGGTCTTTGAGGATGAAGTCCAGATCGCCCCCGGCTTTGGCAGAGCCGGCATCTTGAGACTCTTTTTTGGCCACTTCGCCAAACGACCCGGGGTTCTTTCTGAGCACCTCGAGCAACGCCTCGGCCTTGGCACGGGCCTTGGCACGTTGCTCGGGTTTGGCGTCGGTAGGGGCCGCAATCAAGATGTGGCTGGCGCGACGCTCCTCGGGTTTGCCATAGCGGGTGAGGTTGTTGTTGTAGTAGGCCTTCAACTCGTCCTCGGAAACCACGATGTCTTTGGCCACTGCGGCTGCATCAAACATCACGTACTCGACATCGACTTGCTCGGGCACCAAGAACCGTGCAGCCACCCCAGGGTCTTGGTAATACGCCTGCAGTTCAGCTTCTGTGAACGTGATTTTGTTGGCGTAGTCTTTGGCGTTGAAGCGCAGCACCTGCAGTTCGCGCTGCTGGAAATAAGCATTCAGAGCCGGGCTGGCCACCGCAGCCGGGGCCACGCTGCTGAGCGTCAAGCCTTGGGTCACTTGCCGCTCAGCAAGGTCTTGGCGCAAGCGCGCTTCCAAGCCGGCGGTACTCATGCCGGAGGCCTGCAGCATGGCCTTGTTGACCCGGCCATCCGGATCGCGCAAGAAAGCCAATTGGGGATCGTTGGCAAAAAAACGCCGGAGCTGATCGTCAGTGACATTGACGCGAAATTCAAGCACGGCACGAGCCAACACGCGCTGACGCACCAAATCGTCAAGCACTCCCTGCCGAAATTCCGGGGTGTCAACGAGCCTGATGTCCAATTGAGGCGCCTCAGCCCGTACACGGTTCAAGCGCTGCTGGTGCGCCCGATCAAATTCGGCTTGGGAAATGTCATGCCCACCCACGGTGGCCACCGGCCGCTGTTGAGCGCCTGAAAAACCGTCCAGGTTACCCACGAGCAGGAAAGACGCCAGGATCAAGGGAATCAGGATGGAAAACAACAAACGGGTGTGATTGCGGACAAAATCAAACATGGATTGCCTCAGTAGGAAAGGCTGGTTGACAAACGACAAAGGCGAACCGCGGGTCCGCCTTTGAGATATTGCCACCGGTGGTGGGTGCTGAGGGGCTCGAACCCCCGACCTACGCCTTGTAAGGGCGCCGCTCTACCAACTGAGCTAAGCACCCGATGACAGTCAGGAATGCATGCGCTGTGGCGCTTTGAAATCAACGCCGGGTGTTCAAGGCGTCTTTCAGGGCCTTGCCAGGACGGAACTTAGGCACGTTGGCCGCCTTGATCTTGATGGGGGTGTTGGTGCGCGGGTTGCGCCCGGTACGGGCCTCGCGCCGCGTCACAGCGAAAGTGCCAAAGCCTACCAAAGACACTGTGCCATTTTTCTTGAGCGTTGACTTCACGCCGACGATGAAAGCCTCCAGGGCGCGGCCAGCGGCTGCCTTGGAGATATCTGCCTGCTTGGCAATGTGTTCAATCAGTTCGGATTTGTTCACGAAGGTGCCCCCTCACAAAGGTGTCTTGCGGTGATCTGAAGTTGATATGGCCCGCCAGGTTCGGCATGAACGTGTACCCGACTGCTGGCGATACACGTTGCGGGCGTCAATCGCGGAGTGTGGATTCTATGCGCATTCGCCCGACTAGCCGTGTCGAATGCACGAGGTATTTCACCCTTGACATCGAGGCGCGCTGGCGCCATGACGTTCGCTTGCAAGCCGCATGCGCGCAAGCTCAACGCACTTTGGCCCGAATCTCTGGCAGGGCTTTTTGCAGGTAATACGCCATCGACCAAATCGTGAGTACGGCAGAAAAATAGATCAGCCAAGTGCCCCAAAGATGGGTATCGATAGCGCCCCAAAGCAGGCCATCGAACAACAAAAACGGGATAGCGACCATCTGCACCGAGGTTTTGACCTTGCCCACCATGTGCACAGCCACGCTGCGCGACGCACCAATCTGAGCCATCCACTCGCGCAAAGCTGAAATGGCAATCTCGCGTCCGATGATGACCAAGGCCACATAGTCATCCAAACGACCCAGCTTGACCAACACCAACAAGGTTGCGCAGACCAAAAATTTGTCGGCCACGGGATCAAGGAAGGCGCCAAATGAGGACGTCATGTTGAGCTTGCGTGCCAGATAACCATCCGCCCAATCCGTGGCGGCGACGGCCACAAACAACACTGTGGCCATCAGGTTGCGCGTGCTTGCGGGTCTGTCCAGATAAAACAAGCCGACGATCAGCGGGATCGCCAAAATTCTGGCCCAGGTCAGGAGGGTTGGTAGATTGAAAAACATGCGCGATTGTGCCTCCACCCGCGCAGCTTTACATGTCGAGAGTGCGCGGCTTGAACTGGCGAACGTCGTTGAACAGGAAGGTCTCCGTGAACTTCCAGGGCTTGGGCATGCGCGACACATCACCAAACGGGGCAGAGCGACGCACAGCCGCAATCGCCATCTCGGTGGTGTCTTTGGCCTGGGACGGGTGGCGAAGCACCTCGATGCGTCGGATGTCGCCATTGGCCTTGAGCTCAACTTCAAGCACGGGTATGGCCAACAGCACCTTGGGCACGGGCCCCACATAAGTACCTGTGGGGTTGGCCTGCATGATGCGATGGGCAGCCTGCAGTCGCAGCTCGTGGGCACTTTGCACGGCTACCGGCCGCGGCAGCGGGCTCCACGTGCTCGTGTGTTGACTGGTGCGGGCTGCAGGTGAGGTGCACGCCACCACACCGCCCAAAATCAATCCACAGGCCAGCCGAGACGCCGCAATCAGGGAATTCGGGTATTTGGTACTCTTGTTAATGCAACGCACGGTAGATCTCCTCAGCCAATGATTTGGAAATTCCTTCAACACGCAACAGGTCTTCGACGCTGGCCTCAGCGACGCCCCGCACCCCACCGAAACATTGCAGCAGGCGGGCACGCTTTTTGGGCCCCACACCCGGAATGTCCTCAAGCTGGCTGCCCCCCGTGCGCACACTGGCGCGCCTGGCACGCATGCCTGTGATGGCAAAGCGGTGGGCCTCGTCACGAATCTGCGCCACCAACATCAACGCAGCAGAGTCTTTGGGCAGTGCAACTTTCGAGCGCCCATCGGCGAAGACCAACTCTTCCAAGCCCACTTTTCGGCCTTCTCCTTTTTCAACGCCAGCGATCAAACTCAAGTCCAGACCGAGCTCCTCGAACACTTCACGGGCCATGCTGACCTGCCCCACACCGCCATCCACTAACACCAGATCCGGTAGACGGGCCTCGCCGTTGTCGACGGCCGCAGCGAGCTTCGTGTAGCGACGGTTCAGCACCGAACGCATGGCAGCGTAATCATCGCCTGGCGTGATTCCCTCGATGTTGTAACGGCGGTACTGGCCGGCTTGCATCTTGTGCGCCTCAAAGACCACGCACGAGGCTTGCGTGGCTTCGCCTGCGGTGTGGCTGATGTCGAAGCACTCTATGCGGAAGGTGCTGAGATTTTCCACCGCCAAGTCGAGAGCCTCCACCAGCGCCCGGGTGCGCGCTTGCTGAGAGCCCTCCTCAGCCAACAGCTGAGCGAGCTTGATCTGCGCTCCCTGCATGCACATGTCCAACCAGGCCCGTCGGGCATCGCGGGGCTGGTGCTGGACATGGACCTTGCTTCCTCGCTGTGCGCTCAAAGCGTCGATCAAGGTGGGATCCACGGGGTGGCTCAACACCAACAAAGCCGGTACTTGAGCACCCAAATAGTGCTGGGCGATGAAGGCTTCTAATACCGTCACTTCGGGCAGGGGCAAGGCGTCGCCCTCCTCCCCAACCGACCCGGCATCCTCCGCCGCGGGTGCGTGGATGAGGGCCTGAACCAAGGTGCCTTCCTCGACATGCTGAGGAAAGTAGGGACGGTCGCCAAGGTGTCGTCCCCCCCGCACCATGGCCAGGTTGACGCAAGAGCGCCCACCCCGCACCAACACGGCAAGGATGTCGGCGTCGGTGGCCGCGCCGCTGGTGTCCTCGATGGCTTGTTGGTGCAGCACCTTGGACAAGGCCGCCAGTTGATTGCGAATTTCAGCGGCTTGCTCAAACTGCAGCAGCTCGGCATGCGCCAGCATGCGAGCTTGCAAGGCCGCCATCACCTCACGCTGTTGCCCCAGCAAAAAGCGCTCGGCGTGCGCCACATCGGCGGCATAGTCGACTTCAGACACGTGCCCGACGCACGGGGCCGAGCAACGCTTGATTTGGTAGAGCAAGCAAGGCCGCGTACGGTGGTTGAAAACCGTGTCTTCACAGGTCCGCAAACGAAACACCTTTTGCAGCAGCTGAATCGACTCCTTGACGGCCCACGCGCTGGGGTAGGGCCCAAAATATTTATGACGCCGGTCGAGTCCCCCGCGGTAATACACCAAGCGGGAAAAGCGATGCCCAGTGAGCTTGAGGTAGGGGTAACTTTTGTCGTCGCGGAACAGAATGTTGTAGCGCGGCGCAAGCGTCTTGATGAGATTGCTCTCTAGCAACAGGGCCTCGGCCTCGGAGCGCACCACGGTGGTCTCCATGCGCACAATTTTGCTGACCATGTGGGCAACGCGCGTGCCCGCGCTCAAGCCCTTCTGGAAGTAGGTTGAGACACGTTTCTTGAGGTCGCGGGCCTTGCCCACGTAGAGCAAAGCCCCTTGGGCATCGAAGTAGCGGTACACACCCGGCAGGTTGGGCAAGGCTGCCACGTCAAGCAGCACTTGGGCACGCTGTGCCTCAATGTCAGTTGGAAGCAAGGGAGGTTCGAAGGGTTGGGGCATCGGCGCGACTGTAGCGGCAGCCTCGGCACCGCGGGATAATGTCCCCATGCTTTGGGACTTGTTTTGCCGCGTCATCGACAACTGGGGCGACATCGGCGTGTGCTGGCGCCTGGCGGCCGAGCTGCGTTCGCGAGGGCATCAGGTTCGCTTGTGGGTTGATGACCCCAGCGCCCTGCGGTGGATGGCCCCCGCGGCTGATGACGTGAAAGTCTGGAATGCCCAGACCCTGTGGCCCGAACCGGGCGATGTGGTGGTGGAGGCTTTTGGCTGCGACCCGCCGGAGGCCTTCCTAGCGCGCATGGCGGCCCAAAGCAGTCCACCCGTTTGGATCAATCTGGAATACCTCAGTGCGGAGCCCGCCGCCTTGAGGAACCATGCGCTGCGATCACCTCAGCAAGGGGTGGGTCGGGGTCTGAGCAAGTATTTTTTTTATCCGGGCTGGCTTGAGCGCAGCGGCGGCCTGCTGCGTGAATCTGACCTCGGCTCACGCCAGGCCCAGTTTGACCCCGACGCTTGGTGGGGCCAGCAGGGCTTGGTGCCCCGGGCCGGTGAGCAGCGTGTCAGCCTGTTTTGCTACCAAAACCCTGCCCTGCCCAGCCTGTTGCAGGCCCTGCAGCAGCAGTCCACTTGGCTGCTCGTGAGCACCGGACAAGCTACTGAGCAAGTGCGATCTGTGCTGGGTTCGCAGACCCAAGTCAAGGGCTTGCGGGTGAGTTACCTGCCGCCACTGAGCCAAATCGACTTCGATCACCTGTTGTGGGCCTGCGATGTGAATTTGGTGCGCGGTGAAGACTCGTTTGTGCGGGCGCAATGGGCCCATCGACCCTTCATTTGGCACATCTATCCCCAAAGCGATGGCGCCCACCGGGCCAAGCTGCTGGCCTATCACCAACTGTGGGCCGACCAGGTGGGCCTTTGTCAGCGGCATCGCGCCTTGAGCCTGGCCTGGAATGGTCTGTCAGACCCCAGCGACCCCCTGCCCTGGCCACGTGATGCCTTTGAATGGCAGCCCTGGCAGACCGAGGCCCTCTCATGGAGTGCCTGGCTGCGCAGCCAAACGGATCTCAGCACGCGTCTGGTCGACTTTGTCACTTCACACAGACCCGCGGCACGGCGCTAAAATGGCAGGCTTCGCGCTGACTGAGCCTTTGGCCCCTCCACCTTTGGCCCCTCAAATCGCGCACCACCTCACGGAACACAGTTATGAAGATCGCTCAAGAAATTCGCGCCGGCAACGTCATCATGCAGGACAAAAACCCCTGGGTCGTGCTCAAAACCGAGTACAGCCGCGGTGGCCGCAACTCTGCCACGGTGCGCATGAAGCTCAAGAGCCTGCTCAACAGCTCAGGTACCGAGGTGGTGTTCAAGGCCGACGACAAAATGGACCAGGTCATCCTCGACAAAAAAGAGTGCACCTACTCTTACTTCGCTGACCCGATGTACGCCTTCATGGACGCGGAGTACAACCAGTTTGAAGTCGAAGCCGAGAACATGGGCGACGCCATCCAGTACCTGGAAGACAACATGGCCGTTGAAGTGGTGTTCTACGACGGCAAGGCCATTTCGGTCGAACTGCCCACCAGCCTGGTGCGTGAAGTGACCTATACCGAGCCAGCCGTCAAGGGCGACACCTCAGGCAAGGTCTTGAAGCCCGCCAAGCTGGCCACCGGGTTTGAAGTCTCGGTGCCCCTGTTTGTCGAAACAGGCGACAAGATCGAAATCGACACCCGCACCCACGAATACCGCAAACGCGTTTAAGCCAGACAGGGCACTTCGGTGCCCTTTTTGATGCGCGCATGAAAACATCGCCCATCCAACCCGCACCCCTGACATTCAACGCCGAGGGGCAGCCGTGGTCGGAACAGTATGCCGACGTTTATCACGCCAAGGCGGGGGCGTTTGAGCAAGCGGCGCATGTTTTTCTCGCGGGCAACCGCTTGCCGCAACGGTGGCAACAGACACCGACAAAGCGCTTCGTGATTCTGGAAACCGGCTTGGGGCTGGCCAATAATTTTCTCGCCACCTGGCAAGCATGGCGCGCAACACCGGAGCCGAGGGCGCCCCTCGATTTCGTGTCCATAGAGCAGCACCCGTTCACAGGTGCTGACCTGCGACGCGCCCATGCCCACAGCCCCTGCCCCGAAATGGTTGACGCCCTGTTGGCTCAGTGGCCCGCACTCACGCCCAACCTGCACATGCTGTCGTTTGATGGCGGCCGAGTTCGTTTGCTGTTGGCACTCGGTGATGCGCTGCAGTGGCTGCCTGAACTGCACATGCGGGTGGACGCGTTTTACTTGGATGGCTTTGCGCCCTCGCGCAACCCCGCCTTATGGCAGCCGAAAGTGTTCAAGGCCCTGGCTCGCCTGGCCCAGCCTGAGGCCACGGTGGCCACCTGGTCGGCCGCGCGAGCGGTCCGTGATGGTCTGAGCGCCGCGGGCTTTGAGATCACGCGCGCGGTAGGCCATGGTGAAAAGCGCGACATGACCGTCGGCCGCTACGCGCCGCGCTGGCGTCCCCGCGTCTCGCCAGGGCGCGCCAGCGCAGCAGCACATGGCGGCGAGCAGCATGCCTTGATCATCGGGGCGGGTCTGGCCGGCTGTGCCACAGCTTGGGGCTTGTCTCAGGTCGGCTGGCGCAGCACGGTACTGGATGCCGCAACCACGCCCGCCTGCGGCGCTTCAGGCAACCCCGCAGGCTTGTTTCATGGCATCGTGAATGCGCAAGATGGTGCCCATTCGCGCTTGTATCGGACGGCCGCCCTGGCAATCCACCAGGTCGCTCAAGCAGCCATCGATCACCACAGCGCACAGGGTCAGGCCCAGGGCTTGTGGCGCCTAGAGTCACGGCGCAGTGAAGCCGAGATGCACGCCTTGCTGGGCGCCCTGGGCCTGCCTCCGGACTATGTGCAAGCCCACAGCGCAGACAGCGCCTCACGCGGTACCGGCTGGCCCCTGACATCGCCGGCTTGGTGGTTTGCGAAAGGCGGCTGGATCGACCCTGCGGGCTTGTGTCGGGCCTACCTGGCCATCGCGGATCAAGCCACCCGATTCAAGGGCGCCCAGAACGTGGCCTCATTGCGCTGCGATGACAAGGGCTGGACAGCATGCGATGCCCAGGGGCACGCCTTGTCCACCGCTCCTGTGCTCGTGCTGTGCAATGCAGGCGATGCCCTGCGCTTGCTGGGCCGGCCCAAGACGCTGCTCACACCTGTGCGCGGGCAACTCAGTTGGTGCGGTACGCCAGCCCAAGCCGCGGCCCTGGGCTGGCCGGCTCAGGGCCCCCATCAACCGGTGACGGGTGCTGGCTATGCCCTGCGGACGGAGTCGCAGTGGCTGTGGGGTGCCACCAGCCAAATCGGTGATCTCGACCCTGCCGTGCGCGCAGATGATCATGTGAGCAATCTGGTGCAGTGGGCGCGGTTGCGTGGTGAGGCGCTGGATGAGCGCAGCGCGCAAGCGCGGCTTGCGACAGCGCAAGTGCAAGGTCGTGTGGGATGGCGCTGGACCACGCCAGACAAACTGCCGGTGTGGGGTGGGATGCCGCAAGGCCCCGGTCGCCGTGAACAACTGCGCCACCTGCCCCGAGTACCCGGCTTGTGGGTGTGCACGGGCTTGGGATCAAGGGGAATTACCTGGTCGGCGTTGGCCGGACAAGTCATGGCCGCACTGATCAGTGGAACAGCGTGCCCGTTGGAGTCAAGCCTGCTGGATGCTGTGGACCCCGCCAGGTTGCAATGGCCCCATGAAGCCGACCGCTGATCGCCGCCGTGCCAGGGCCTGGCACCCCATACAGAGCTTGCCCCCAGACTTACCCACAGAATCTGTGGATAAGCATCTCAAGGCGCAGGGGTGCTGCCTTCGCTAACACCCACCACACGGGGAGTGGCGGCGTCATCCGCGGGCAACTCGGACCCCTCGGGGCCGGTCTTGCGGTCGGCTTTATCGCGCAACTTTTCTTCCTTCTTCTTCTTTTTCGCCAATTCACGCTGACGCTTTTCAAACGAGTAATTCGGCTTGGCCATTGGCAGTTCCAGGTGAGTAAGGTAGCCCCGAGGTTACGCGCATTTAGAGCCTGTATTCAAATCGGCGCGTTCAAAACGTCAAAGTCTTCACACCTTGGGTGGTTGCCAGCAGGCATACACTGGCCTTGTGACGGGCAAAAATGCCCACCGTCACCACGCCCGGCCATTGGTTGATCTCAGCCTCCATGGCCTCAGGGTCGGTGATCTGCAAGCCCCGGACATCGAGAATGCTGCAAGCGTTGTCCGTCACGACCCCGGTGCGCAGTTGGGCCTGAGCCCCCCAACGGGCAAACCGACGCGCCACTTGAGCTGCAGCCATCGGAATCACCTCGACAGGCAAAGGAAAGTGCCCCAGTTTGTCGACGAGTTTGGAGGCGTCAGCAATGCAAATGAAGCGCTCAGCGATGTCGGCCACAATTTTTTCGCGCGTCAGCGCCGCGCCGCCACCTTTGATCATGAAGCCCCGGCCGTCGATTTCATCCGCCCCATCAATGTAGACAGGGATGTGATCCACCAGGTTGCTGTCAAAGACTTCAATCCCCAATGCGTGCAAACGCGTGGTGCTTTGCGCGCTGCTGGACACTGCACCGCGAATGGCGTGTTTGATGCCAGCCAGCGCATCAATGAAACAATTCACGGTCGAACCCGTGCCCACACCGACGATGGAATCCGGCACCACGTAAGCGAGGGCAGCGAGACCCACCTGGGCTTTGAGTTCGTCTTGGGTCATAGTTCGGATGTTATCGTGATGGGTCAGCCGCCGGTAACGCGGCAAACCGCATTATCCAAGACTGCACCCTATGGCCCTGATTCCCTACGCACTGACCCGCCCATTTTTGTTCGGTATGGATCCCGAACACGCCCATGAGTTGACGCTGGGCACTTTGGCACGCCTACAACATACCCCTCTGATTTGCGCCGTGGCGCAGACACGTGTGGACGACCCCGTGACGGTCGCAGGTCTGCGGTTTGCGAATCGGGTCGGTCTGGCTGCAGGCTTGGACAAGAACGGGCGCTGCATCGATGGCCTGGCCGCCATGGGATTTGGATTCATCGAGGTGGGCACCGTGACGCCCTTGCCCCAGCCGGGCAACGCCAAGCCCCGCATGTTTCGCTTGCCTCGGGCTCAAGCCTTGATCAACCGCTTGGGCTTCAACAACGACGGGCTCGCGGCCTTCGTCGACAACGTCAAGCGGGCACGGTACCGCTCGCAGGGGGGAATCCTGGGGCTCAACATTGGCAAAAATGCAAGCACCCCGATCGAGCGCGCGGCAGACGACTACCTGCTGGGTCTCGAAGGGGTCTACCCTCATGCGGACTATGTGGCGGTCAATATCTCCAGCCCGAACACGCAAAACCTGCGCGCACTGCAAAACGATGAAGCCCTCAATAGCCTGCTGGGAGCGCTGCAAGCCAAGCGATTGCAGTTGGCGCAAACGCACGGGCGTAGCGTGCCACTGTTTGTGAAGATCGCACCTGACTTAGATGCCAGCCAGGTTCAGGTGATTGCCCGCACCCTGCAAGACAAGCACATTGACGGCGTGATTGCCACCAACACCACGCTCTCCCGCGAGGCGGTGGGCCACCTGCCCCACGGGCAAGAGACAGGCGGCCTAAGTGGCGCTCCTGTATTCGAAGCCAGCAACCGAGTCATCAGGGAACTGCGTGCCGCATTGGGGCCCGCTTATCCGATCATCGGCGTGGGAGGTGTGGCCAGTGCCGCCCAAGCCCAAGCGAAAATTTCGGCCGGGGCCAACCTGGTGCAGATCTACACCGGCTTGATCTACCAAGGGCCGGCCTTGGTGGGCGAGGCCGCACGCGCGATCAAGGCGGGGCGTTGAGCACCTTCGGTCAATGAAGACTCCCACCGCTAAGCCAAGGCTCTAGCGGGGGTTTCTTGGGTCAACGACCAGAGCGCCGGGGTGTTGCCACCCAAACGACTTACCTCAGTCTCACCAAGCGTTGGGTGCATCACTGCCCCCGGTTTGGGGCCCTCCGCCCCTACCTTTTGTCTTGTGATCCGGCACGTTTTTTTCTTTTTCTCGACACACTTCCCACCCAGCAACTGCTTGACACCTCGCATGGCAATGACTTTGGCCGCGTTGTGGTCTGCATGGTCGATGTGTCCACAGCTTTGACAGACAAACTCGGATTGTGAAACTCGGTTGTCCAGGTGAATGTGGCCGCATGCGCCGCATTCCTGCGAAGAATAAAACGCCGGTACTTCGATCACCAGCTTGCCTTGACGGCGAACTTTGTACTGCAAAAATACTTTGGTCTGGCCTTGTGCGCCACGTGTCGCGCCGCACGTCCGCGCCGTAGCGCTGATAACGGGCCACCTTGCGTTTAGCCTTGACCCAGTTTTTAGAGCCTTTGGTTCTGCGAGCCTGACGTTTGTGCCATCGCTTTTTGTGCTTTTCCTGCGCGGTCAGCCGCTTGTCCTGAACGGGCGTGAAATCAAATTGCTGCCGGTCGCTGCCTGCCAATGGCAGGGCCACACCACGATCAAGCCCGACCGTCATTTCGCGCAACTCAGACGCATCGAACTGCGTGAGCCAGGCGGCTGTATCTTTGTCAGTCGGCTCAATGGCGTTGTCATCAAAATTGAACGAGACGTGCCACTGACCGGCATGAATGCTGATGTGTAGTGAGGCCGGTGGTCTGTAGTCTTTGTGGGCCTTGAACGCCACCGCACCGACCGGGTATTTCTTGGTGCCAACATGCAACTGATGGCCGGTGATTTCGCCGGTATCGCCATCCACGACCGGCGTGAACTCGAACAACTCCGAAGTCAGCCACACCGACTGCTTGCCGTGTTTTTTGTGAGTCGTTGGCCTGCCGCCCAGCTTCTGGAAATAGCGGCTGTAGGCCTGCTTCCACAACACTGCACCGTTGCGCAGAATTTGGCTGGGCACCGCAGACAGCCAAGGCGTGAGTTCGGTTTTGAAATGACTGTATTGCTGGTCGATGGGTGCGAACTGTCCCGCGTGCGTGAGCGACTTGCGGGCGAAGCGCCGGAAATACTGATCCTCCCCGACTTCTGAGTTGTAAACGTGGCGCTGGCAACCGATCCACTGCAACAAGGTTTGAGCCTGTGCGGGCGTTGGGTAACAGCGGAAACGGGTGCCGATTTGCATGTCGCGATTATCATGACGAATTGATTAAGGCGCAAGCATGGAAAACAATAATCGCTCTAGGGCCTGTTCGGAAACTCACTGAAGCCATTTGCTGATGGCCGCGAGGTGAACGAAGCCAAGGAACATGCAGTCCAGTTTTTCAAAGCGTGTGGCTACACGCCGGAAAACTTTCATTCTCTGAAAGAGGTTTTCAACC
>JANMGB010000329.1:0-2287 GCA_031374415.1 Burkholderiales bacterium | reverse complement strand
CTGTGGGGCCGTGCCGCGTCAAGGGTTCGCTTCGCCGCTTCGCGCCCTTGACCCCCACAGCATCGGCGCACTGCCACCAAAACAGACAGCGGCTAAGAGGAAAAACCACAGCAGCCACCGCCCCGCCATGGGGCAAAATGTACGTCTAGGCGAAATTTTTAGAAAGTGGGGTCAAAGACCGCCTGCGCGTGCTCGTAAGCTGTTGATGCATATAGGGAAAAATGCATCCGGTACGACAAGTGTGCGTCGGGCGATTTGTATTTTAATCGCCACAGATACTACGATCCGCACTCCGGGAGGTTCGTTTCGAAAGATCCGATTGGATTGATTGGTGGCTTAAATACTCATGGCTACGCACCTAATCCGACCGGATGGATTGATCCACTTGGATTAAGTGCCAGGTGCAGATATGACCCAAACATGAGCGAATTGGAGAAAAAAGCACACGCGATTCATGGCGAAAGCCTGAAGCCTGGTAGATCAGAGCGAACTTTCAACAGTCAAACAATAGCAGTAGCAGTGCTGCATGGTCCCGACGGACCGCAGGTCGTATCTGCGTCTAGCAGAGGCACGATGTCTAGGGCTCAACAAGCAAGGTCAAGAGCATTGGGAGCTACTCCTATCAACGTTCCAAATATTACAGGCCCAGAGGGACATGCTGAAGTGAATGTCATTAGGCGATACGCTGAGGAGCGTGGCCTACAAGTCGGTGATATTGTGGCCAGCCGACCTATCTGTTGCGATTGCGAGGGAACGATTCGACAGCATGGAGCAAATCCTGCTTCACCGTTGAAATCGGCACCAAAAAATGGAAGAAAGTAAAATGAGCCGAACTGAACAAATTTACCTCTTTGCGATATTGAAAGCTTTGGATAGAGCTTCGGCGAAAATCAAAGCAATGGGCTCAAGAGGTTCAAATAAAGTTGCGACATTTATTGATCAGGTATGGGGATTTTTGAGTGAAAACTCGGGGGATGTTAATACTTTCGAAATAAACAAAGCATTAGACTCCCTTGTGCGAGATGAGCAGGGATTGGGTCCAACGCAAATGATTAAAAATATGTATTACTGCGCCATATCGGATTTGGTTGTATTTATTGAAGGCGGCGGCATGCAGTCACTGGAAGCTGCTGAAGGCAGCATAATAGAGCTATATGAGCACATGGCGACGCAACGATTTTTATTGGAAAAAATGGATGGGAAAGCAGTAGTGCTCAGTCCTGAAAACGAAAGCGAAATCGACAATGATTCGGAGTATATTCGTGAGCGCGATCTTTTGGCGTCCGACAAGTTATTTGCCGAAAATATAAATAACTGGAAATTGGCTAAAGATTTTCGTTGAGGCGGGCCCCTGGAGTTTTGAAGACTTGGCGCTTTCGAGACAATCTCGACCCCAATAACCCCCGCACCCTGCGCGCCGTCCCCACATTCAGCTTTGACCAGCACCGCAGCGCTTGCCTAGAATGCCCTTGCAGTGATTGGGTGGCTGGTGAAAAAGTGTTCTTGGGGGGAGGGATCGATACGAGTACTGCAGGGGCAGTACTTCGATGAAGAAACGGGCCTTTGCCTGAATAGATATCGGTACTACGACCCCCACTCTGGGCGGTTTGTCTCGAAAGATCCGGCTGGCCTGCTGGGCGGGTTGAATTTGCAACAATACGCGCCAAACCCGAATGGTTGGATTGATCCATTAGGGTTGACTTCGGCACAAAGGTGCAGATGGGATCCCAATATGAGCGCATTGGAAAAAGATGCGTACGCCATACATGGCGGCTTGGATGAACATGCGTATAAAAGACGGACCACGGCCACTGCAATATTGGTCGATGCTGATGGAAAAACTCATAAAGTTGCTGCATCAAGCATGGGAGTTTTATCACCAAAGCAACGAGAAATTCCAAAAAGTAAAGGGTACACACCCATCAAAATGGAGAATTTTACTGGGCCATCCGGTCATGCCGAAAGAAATATTATTGATCGCTATGCGGCGCAAAACAATATGAAGGTCGTAGATATTGCGGCCAGTCGCCCAATTTGTTGCAGCTGTGAAGAAGCCATAAACAAGCATGGCGCAAATCCAGCAAGCCCATTAAAAAGACCGCGTTCTTGATTTGAGGCATAAAATGATCGAAGAGAAAAAAATAGATCTAGGGCCTGTTCGGAAACTCACTGAAGCCATTTGCTGATGGCCGCGAGGTGAACGAAGCCAAGGAACATGCAGTCCAGTTTTTCAAAGCGTGTGGCTACACGCCGGAAAACTTTCATTCTCTGAAAGAGGTTTTCAACC
>JANMGB010000320.1:0-1817 GCA_031374415.1 Burkholderiales bacterium | reverse complement strand
CTCGAACTCGTCGGCGCTGTCGCTTTCGGCGTTGTCGTCGTCGTCGCCGTCGCCGTCGGCATTGTCGTCGCTGTCGCTGGCGGCGTCGAAGGCCGGTTGCGGCCGCGCTGACTCGGCCGACATGTAGTGACTTGTCAGCTGTTTCGCTTGGCGAGCGATCTCGCGCTTTCGGCGCGAGAATGGCACGCTGCTCTGCGTCGCCGCCGCTTTGTCGCCCTTCTTCTGCAACATCATGGGGACGACGATCGAATGCTTGTGCTGGAACGCGACGAGCGAAGCGTTCATGCTGAGGCCGCTCGGCGCGGCCCACAGATCGTCTTCGCCGAGGAGCTTCGCGCTGACGATCTCGCGAACAAGCGCGGCCGCCGCACCAGGCAGTTGGCACGGCTTCTGCAGAGACCACGTCTTTTGGCCTGCTGCGCGGCTAATCTTCGAGTAGACGTTGCCGCCGTCGAGAAAGAAGCCGCTCACCGCGCCCGCGACGTTCTCGAATAGCTCGCGACTGCTCGCCACGTAGAAGTGGTGAGTGCCGCCGCCTGTCGACAGCACACCTGCGCGCTGCGAATGTGAAAATTGGTCAGCAAGCTAGAGTCAAAGTGAAACCACCTACCACTGAGAAAGAACCGACGCCGCTCGCGATGAGCGCGAGAAGATCCCACGCCGCCGACGCAATCGCCTTGCGCTCGTCGACGTTCTCGGGCTCGAGGTCGCGAATGCGGCCGACGAGCTGCGCGACGTCACGCTCCAAATGGTAGACGAGCTCGCCGTACAGAGTGAACAGCAGCGCGCAGTACTCGTCGCTCGGAAGAGCCCAGAGCTCCATGTTGTGCGATGACGCCGCCTTGCGCGAGTCGCGCTTGAATTGCGAGAGGCGCTTGAGCGGCGCTTCGGCGGCAGTTGCGAAGCCTTCGACGAAGCCGAAAACGTCTCGCGCGACAGCTTCGCCGGCTTGTTCCACCTCTCGCAGGCAGCGGGTGAACCATCGGCAAATTGCGCGCACCATCGCCAACGACGTCAACGCCGTCGTCTTTGACAGGCCGAGCTTCGCGAGATACGCAACGACGTCGCTGTCTTTGTCGCTCGAAAGCTCCAGATATGCGATCGGCGAGCCGCCACCGCGCGTCGGCGACTGTGCGCTCGCTTTGAGCGCGCGCACAATCGCCGCACCGACCGCGAACGACGTGTAGTCCTCGAGTGTAGATGCGCAGCGAACGGGCTGCAAAATGCCGCCTTTGTCGGTGATGTGGTCGAGATAGTTGCGCAGGAGCTTGATGCCGGCCACAGCGCGCGTCTCGCGCGTGTTTTGCTTCGTGCTGCTGTTGGTGCCGAGATTCTGCCAGAACAGCGCCTGAAACGTCGGCGACGCCAGCATCTTGCGCATCGAGTCGCCGGTGAGCACGACACCGATCGACAGCGCCGCCTGTGGCGCCAGCGCAATCGACATGCGCGGTGGCGCCGCCGACACCTGGACACCTGCGGGCGCAGCAGGTGGTCCGATGTGGCGCTGGCCCGCGGCTGCGATGCCCGGCTCGACGATTCGAACTCGCTTCTCGAGAACGCTGGCGTCGGGGTCAGACCGAGCATGCGGCTCGAGGCGCTTGCGCTTGCCGTCAGCGGCAGAGAGGACCTTATCGTCGTGGTCGCCGTCCGGGTCGCAGTCGTCGTCGTCAGCGGTCTCGCCGTCGACGTTGGCGTCGTTGTTGCCACCGGCGAGCCAGCATGCGTCTTCGAAGCCGCCGTCATCGCCGACGATGTCGTTGAACGCGTCTGACGCGCCAGGCCGATCCAGCGGCGACTGCGCCGGCACCGGCGACGGC
>JANMGB010000265.1:0-5980 GCA_031374415.1 Burkholderiales bacterium | reverse complement strand
ATGTCTTTGACGCCGACGCCATCGACAAGCTGCGCTTGGTGTTCGCCAAGGTTTGCGCCGACTTCGAGGCCAAGCTCATTGAGATGGACGGCGAGGATGACCATGTGCATCTGCTCGTCGAGTATCCACCGAAAGTTGCGGCCCTCAAACAGGGTCAACAGCCTCAAGGGGGTGTCAAGCCGCCTTTTGCGCAAAGAGCGTCCAGACATCGTGCCGCGCTACTACAAGGATGTACTGTGGTCACCCTCCTACTTTGCGGCAAGCTGCGGTGGCGCACCCATCGAGATCATTCGTCAGTACATCGAGCAACAGAGAACACCCGATTAGGCATGCAGGCGGCATCGAGCCGCCCGCATGCCGCGCTATCCCTCCTCGACCAAATCAGACGGCGCTGCCTCCAAGTTGCTTCGCAACTGACTGACTTGGACGAGGCTTCTCGCGCTTTTTGGTGAATGTTGGGGGCCAATCTCCAACTCAGGCCGCGGCTGCCGTTTCGGTCGATGCCGTGAGATCGGTTCTTGCGTACCCAGATATCTCAGAAGTAGTCCAGGTCTCGGCTGCGGCAGCAGCGTCTGCTATTCTGGTCGCGCAGAGCCAAGCGTCTAACTTGAGTCCATCAAATAGGCAAGAGATCGCGCAAAGCATCAGAGAAGCACTTCTTCAGCGACCCGAGGGGAAAATTGCGTTGGCATTCCTGGCTGGGGTCCGGAGCGCAAGTGCATCACCGTAGTCGGCAAAGTGGCACCCAGGCATGACGCCCAGCCTCACTGTTCAAGCGACGAGTCGGTTGCGCTGGAGTTGGGCATCAAGGATGTGGCCGCGGTGCACGTAGCGTTGGCCACTATTGCCCCTGCACCCCTGAAAATATGGATTGAAATGACTGCATTGAATGTACTGGGCGGCCCGCTGAGGGCGTGCTCTTTTTCCCCATTGACCGGCTACTTTCGCGACGGCTGCTGCAATACCGATGAGAACGACCACGGCACTCACGTCGTTTGCGCCAAGGTCAGCGCTGAGTTCTTGGCCTACTCCTTGGCGCGCGGGAATGACCTCACCACACCCAGGCCCGAGTTCCGCTTTGCGGGACTCAAGCCAGGAGACCACTGGTGCCTGTGCGCACTGCGTTGGAAAGAGGCTTTGTCGGCCGGCGTGGCACCGCCGCTATCGCTGGAGGCAACCCATGCCAAGGCCCTGGAGCTGGTGACCCTGGACGAACTCCGGTTGCACGCCATTTAATCTTGGCAACTACCGCTTTATGCGGCCCCCTCCATTCCAAAAAGCTGTTGGTTCCCAATCGGACCTCTGTGCGGCCAATCCCAAAAAAAAGCACTGTCGAGTGTCCCCGGCGATTGAAGTCGTGTTGTGGATGGTCTGAATAACTCGATCTGAAGCGTGCTGTGCGGGTCGAGCAATTTGTGATTGCGGATTTGGGCGAGTTGCAGCCGCTGATGGCGGTCATTTGGTCTCAAGCCGTGCGCAAAAGGTGCGCTGCACCCCTGTTCTCGTGATGGCAGACGCACTCATGCCTGCACCTTCATCAGTTTGCCGCGCACCATCCACAAATTGGGCAGCGCGAACAGTGTGTGCAGTTGCTGCGTGTTCTTCATGAAGAAATGCACGCATACCGCTTGACTCCAGGGGAAGTCCCTGGAGTCGGGTTGGGCGCCGGTTCAATGCGAGCGCCACGAACGATTTCTCCGCTGCTTAAGTTCATGCAGATTTGCCGGAAGAACAGGAGCTGCATGTTTGCAATTCGGTGTGGCTTCGCAGCCCAGTTATCTTGCGTGCCAGAAGGTCCTCAATGGCCGTTGTCGTAGCACAACGCAACACGATACTTACATTCTACAAACAGACACTTCTTTCATCGGCGAGCACATTCATTTGTCCTGTGGGCCATCGGCTCGCCAATCATGGAGATAGTATGTCCAAAGCAAAATTTGCGAAGAACAAGTGGGTTTTAGCTGGGCTGCTCGGTTGTGCCAATGCCGCGTCAGCACAGACACCATCCAACATCAATCCTGGACCGGGCTGGAAGGACAGCTATGCGGTAGGCGGTCGGTGCTACTGCGACAGCAATGGCTATGATCATGGTCTGAGCACCAAGTCAGCGCCCACACCCATCGGGCAAAAGCCAGTTCCAGAGATTTGCGCCGCGATCACCGCCAAGCTTGGAGTTGGCCCGACCCAGGGTCGTGTGCCGTACAACGATATTCAGTGCGGCAATGGTCCTGCCAACGACGCGTCGGATGAAAAGGTCTGCCCAGGCCGCGTCGACATCGGCGCCGCCGGTTGCAATCAAATCGGTCCGAAGTGGGACCTGGCAGCCGTGTACGGTGGCAGCACGCCAGCACCAGCACCAGCACCAGCACCAGCACCAGCACCAGCACCAGCACCAGCACCAGCACCTGCACCTGCACCTGCACCTGCACCAGCACCAGCACCTGCACCTGCACCTGCACCTGCACCTGCACCTGCACCTGCACCTGCACCAGCACCAGCACCAGCACCAGCACCAGCACCAGCACCAGCACCAGCACCAGCACCAGCACCAGCACCAGCGATGGTGCAGAGCTTCACTGTGGTGAATGCCGACACCGGCGCCGATATCGCCACGTTCACCACCAGCGGCACGCTCACCACCCGCCCGCCACGAATCAATGTGCGAGCCAATTCGGTCAGCACAAGCAAAGTCATCTTCACCGACGCAGTATCCACGCAGGCCGAGAACGTCACACCGTTTGCCTACAAAGGTGATCGGAACGGTGTTTACAACAAGTGGACTCCTGCAAATGGCGTGTACATCATCAACGCAACCCCGTATTCAAACAGTGGCGTAGCAGGACCTAAGGCCACCTTGACGCTGACGCTGGGCGCAGCTCCAGCTCCTAGGCCTCCTGCACCTGCACCTGCACCTGCACCTGCACCTGCACCTGCACCTGCACCTGCACCTGCACCTGCACCTGCACCTGCGCCTGCGCCTGCGCCTGCGCCTGCGCCTGCGCCTGCGCCTGCACCTGCACCTGCACCTGCACCTGCGCCTGCACCTGCACCTGCACCTGCACCTGCACCTGCACCTGCGCCTAAACCACCTGCACCTGCACCTGCACCTGCGCCTCAACCACCTGCACCTGCACCTGCACCTGCACCTGCACCTGCGCCTGCGCCTGCGCCTGCGCCTAGTGCCGGTACCGGGGCGTTGATGTACGACCCGAGCAGTCCGCACTACTTTGTCTACGACCGTGACAACAACGGCGACGGCAAGCGCGACCAGGCCTACCTGGCCGGCGTCGGCGGGCCTGAAGGGTTCTTGTACGAGACCGATGCCCGCAAGCAGCAAATCATCAATCGCCTGAAGTCTTCAGCCATGTTCCCGAACACACCGGTCAACGGTATCTATTTCCATGCGACGCGCGCATTCGGTGGTGACGGCGGCTCCTTTGAAACGCCGTTCAATGACAACGCCAATCCGGACAGTGGCTTGTCGCCGACCAAGATGGCCAACTGGCGCACCTACCTGAAGCAGTTGGACGATGCCGGCATCATTCTCTGGTTCAACCTATTGGATGACAGCGCCGCGCCGTACGGCTGCCGAGACGATGCCCGCTATGCAAAGTACGCGAAGGACATCGTTAACGAGTTCAAAGACTTCAAGCACCTGATCTGGATCACGCAAGAAGAGTATCGCTGGAGCAGTATTGGCTCGCCCAGAATGCCGTGCAGCGGCGCTGATGCCGACGCACGGCAGAGCAACCTCGCCAAGGCCATTCGGGAGGCAGACTCAGTGCATCCAATCGGAACGCACCAGATGGGCGGCGGTCCCAACTACCTGCCAAACGACCCGATTATCAAAGTCTACGGACAGCAGTCCAACGCCTCTAGCCCTGAAGCTATGCACGACACGGCAGGTTCGGGTGGCTGGGGCAACTGGGCCTATGTGATGGCTGAAGCCCACCCATGGCACATGAATCTGATCCGTAGCGAATTGAGCGGTGGCAACGGCCGCGAGCCTATGCGCAGGTCGAACTGGGCAACGGCACTGTCGGGTGGCTCGGTGATGATGTACAACTCATTTGAGGGTGGCAACGACCCGACAGACGCCATCCTCGACGATCTGCGCCGCCTGCGAGTGTTCATGGAGTCGTCCCGGTTTAACGAGATGGCGCCGCTCTTTGACCGCAACGGAAGCAACGATCTTTCCAACGTCAAGATCGACGGCACCAAGTACATCCTGGCCAACCAGGCGGCGGGCCTGTACATCCTGTACGGTGACATCAACACCAGCAAGATGGGTGTTCGCAACGCCCCGGCAGGCAACTACGAACTCAAGTGGTTTGATCCGGTCAGCGGGGCCAGCGTGACGCAGTCATCTGTCGAGGTGCCTGCAGGCGGCCTGGCTTCCTTCACCAAGCCCAACGGCATGGGCGTGGAAGTGGCGGTCTACATGCGCAAGCTCTAAACGCTTTTTGTTAGACGGCTTCAACTGCCTCGCGATTGTCGTTTGGGGGCCAGGTCTTTTCCCTGGCCCCCACGCTCCCGCCGTAAGCGAGTGCGCCAAAGCTGTGCTCATGCGTCCCGCGCTCAGGTTCTGCGATCGACCTGTTCGCACGGACTTGCTTCGCCGACTTTTTGGGGCGTCATTCTCGGCTCGATTCGGCGGTGCGCTAAATGCGATTTGATAACGCGTTTAGCATCTTGTTGATGGGGGACATCGGCGGGGTGGACATCCGCCAGCTATTGACCGATTGGGCACT
The DNA here is from genome assembly GCA_031374415.1 of Burkholderiales bacterium. Taxonomy (GTDB): domain Bacteria; phylum Pseudomonadota; class Gammaproteobacteria; order Burkholderiales; family Burkholderiaceae_C; genus CANHBY01. Next base: position 1,229 of record JANMGB010000265.1, on the reverse strand, counting down.
TAACGAGAGCCAGCGCCTGCCTTCACTATGCGCAAGCCAGCGACCAAAATTTCTGGCCGCACCGATCAATCAACAATGTTTGCTGGGCTCAGTCTTGCCTTGCGTCACCGCCCCTTACCCTCCGGGCTTACGAGTTATGCAGAGTGTCCCTAAGTCTCAAATCTGTAGACCCCGCCCAATGACTTAAGCAGCGCTCATCCATCGCTGTAAGGTGGGCCGCAGATGCAAAAAGCCCCGGTACGCCAACTCCAGCAACGGCGTAACGCCGGGCAGGCGTGCGAACCGCCCCAGCCAGCGCCAACCCGGCATGGTCAGCCACAGCGCCACAAAAGCCGCCGCCCCACTGAGCAAGCTGCCGTCTTTTCGTCGCACATGAAAGCGGGCCATGTACCGGGCCTGATCGGCCGGATTCAGGTTGGCCGTGGCCGCGCTTACGTCCAGCCAGGCCACATTCTCCAGCGGTGTGAGCGACTGGTACAGCCCAATCTCGCGCCGACACAACGGGCAGGCTCCATCAAACATGACGGTGAGCGCGTCGCACGCAACAGGCGGCGCTGTGAGTTGCGAGTCTTTCGGGGCGGATGGAGGGGGTGCGGCAGCAGTCATGATGAACGGCCTCAGGCTTGCCAGAACATACTGGAGAGCTGTTTGTAGCGCAACACCACCGCCCGCGCTGACTTCGGGGATTAAGGTGCGTCACACCCCATCAGATCGAATGCTCTCACACCTGTAAAGGATCGGAGCAGGAGATCACCTGCGGGAGTTGATGGCGCGGTGGCGCAAAAAAACGGCTCCGCGCAATACCGCGTGTTTCGTGCGCCGTCCGGTAACCCGCTTTCGCCACATCCTGAAAGAGGAGGGTTTCATGTGCAATCGCATCAAGTCAATGACAGCGGACTCATCCAAGCCAAACTGGGCTTCAATCGCTTCAAATGCCGTACGATCTTCCCACGCCATCTCCACAATGCGCGAGATGCCGCTCTCGGACAGCACCAAAGCATCATCGGCGCGGGGTTTTCTGGGATTGGTCATTGCACACGACCATAACCCAGAAGGTTGACTTTTGCGTAGTCTGGATCAAGAAGCCCGTTGCTGGCAGATACTCCCGGAAACGACTGATCTAGTGTAGTGTTGCACGCTTGATGGAACAAATAAAAACGATGCGTTTGGGGTCAGGGCAAGGCGCAAACCACAGCGATACCTGTAGGTATCGCGAGGATTTGCAACGC
>JANMGB010000263.1:0-37787 GCA_031374415.1 Burkholderiales bacterium | reverse complement strand
TGCGCTTCAGGCACCCTCCTGGACCCCCGCCTGCGCGGGGATGACGGGCGCAGGGGTTGGCATCTCACCACGTCATTCCCGCGCAGGCGGGAATCCAGCAGCCTGTGTACTTCACTATGGGCCCCGCAACAATTCAACCTTTCAAATTCACTGAGACGCGGTACTAGCCCGGCGGCGTGTGTTTACGCGCTACGCCAAACTGGACTCAATGTTTGCTGCTGTCATCACACTCGCCCCCATCGCCGAGGCCTTGAGATAGTGTCGCAAGTGGTTGATCTAACGCTTGCACGGTGGCGCATCGATGCCGTTACGGGCGGGGGCGTTCATCCCGCCCGAGTAGAGCATTCGGGTCAAGCTGGCAATCGCGCAAGAACTGATGCACAAAAGGCTGCTGGGCATGCAAGGTCAATTCATCAGAGACCACGCGGCCAGCCTCCCTCGAGGCATCAGCATCATTTTGAAGGCCAGCCTGCGCGAGATGGGCTCGCACCGCTGGCGCCAGTCGCTGGGGATCGATGGCCTCATGCTTGGCTTCCTGCATCTGCTCATACAGCGCCGGGGCACGTCGCTGCATGAGCTGCGCCCAGGGCCCACTGTGGTTGATGAGATGGTTGGCAAAACCGCGGTTCGCGCGCAAGACTTCCCGCTCGGCGGCCCGAAAATCAGTGTTTGTCAAACCAGACATGCTCAAGTAGCACATTTGATTTCCATCCAAGCGCAAACCCAAGGCGTCGTTGAGCTTGACTTGGTAAGCCAGGTGAACCTCAATGGGATCGACGACACGCATGCGCGCAGCCTTGCGGTTCGCAATGTCGGTGAGCACATCGCGGCGGTACAAAGAGCGGGCCTGATCGATGAAGTCGGGCAGGGCCCGGTTGTCATCAAAGTCGCCACGGCGCACCGCTTCAGCCAAACGAGGGACGGCCATGCTTTGATAGCTCAGGGTCACCCTGTCTTGGCAGCTTTCAGTGGCACCTGCGCAAATGGCAAAGCAGTCCGCCCGCAACTGGGGACTCTCGGCCATGTTGGTTAGCAACTGCTGCACACCTTGGCGGAAGGGGCCACGCGTGACAGGATTGACATGGTTGACGGTTGTGTCCAGGCGATTGAGAAAGTTCGCGAACGCTGGTGCGCCCTCTTCACCGGCGAAGGCTCGCCAAGATACCTGGCCATCGCTGGCCTGATCCATCCAGGCGGCCACAGCAACTTCCAGAGGCTGCGCTTGACGTTGGTTGGCGCGGTCTTGCCTGTCAAGGAAGGCTTGGTGAGCCTCGTTGGCCATGCCAAGGCGGCGCGCTTGTACTTGGTTACCCTCGTCCTGTAGGTCAAAGACGATGCGCGGACCGGTGCCGGCATTGACCCGATTCGTCATGGCTTGGCGAACCTCGTCTGACATGTGGCCCACTGAGATTTGCACCTCGGCTTGCGGGCCGAGATGAAAGACCCACTCAGGCAGCTCATTGATGGGATTGCCCCGCAGATCGAAGTGACGTAACTTGTGTATGGCGCCGGGGGACGGCTGCGAAAAACTTTGGATTTGGTTGTTGGAAAAATCGGCACTCCAAAGACGTCCGGGAATCACGGGCAGCTCTGTAAAGCGGCATCCTGGTGCCGAGACGTGCTGCAAACTTTGCGGAAGCGTTGGGAGTTGTTCCAATGGATTTCCGTCAACATGAAGAGTCTGAAGCCTACTTCCGCCAGGGAATTCGGGCAGTTGCACAAGCCCACAGTCGGATACATCGAGATTTTCCAAGCCAGGCGGGATCTCTGGCAGGACGTTCAACCGAGGGTTGCCCTCGAGATACAGCGACTCGAGCTGGCTGGCTTCTGAACAATCGGGCGCGTGTTCAAGATTACACGAGGACGCCTTCAAAACTTTCAGAGATGGCGGAATCGATGACAAAGTCAGGCCAAGGTTGGATGAGATGTTGAGGCGCGTGACGTGGCTGGGAAGTGGTGGAAGCTCGCCAACTAAAGCGAGTTGAGACAGATCAAGGAAGCCATATTCGCTTTGCTGAAACGACATGAGCCGTTGCATCGCGATACTCCGTTGTTGTCGCTGCCAATTCGATGTGTTGGGATCCCTTGTCCAGCTCCGCCATTCGCGGATCGGGTCGGTATCGCGTCGTGCGGTGCGTGAAGTGGCGGAGGTCTGGGCCGCCGTTGCGCGGGCGTTGGGTCTGTCACCAGCCCCCTGGAGTGCTTGATTCCTATGGCCCAGCGTGGCGTCTTGGCTGACGCCGTCTTGCATGTCAAAGACGATGAGAGGCCCCTGGCCTGAGGTTGAGCGGACCATGATGTCTTGGCGAGCCTCGTCTGAAAGGTGCCCCACGGAGATCTGCACCTCGGCTTGCGTGCTCAGCCCAAAGACCCAATCGGGCAACTCAGTGATCGGGTTGCCCCTTAGGTTTAAGCTTTCAATGGAGCGCGGCGCCGGTTGCGACAAATCGCGGATTTGGTTGTTGGAAAAATCAGCGGCTCTGAGACCGTCGGGCATGGCGGGGAGTGCGGTCAGGCGGCATTCGGAGGCTTCGATGCACACCACGTGGCTCGGAAGCGCCGGGATTTGTTCAAGCGGGTTACCACTGACCAAGAGCATAAAGAGTCGGCTAAATTCATGGAGCTCAGGCAGCTGCTGGAGCTGGCAGTTCCGTGCATAGAGATGTTCCACGGAACGCGGCATTGGCGGCAGAGCCGCGAGCTCGTGATTGTCGTCAACAAGCAGCACTTCGAGCTGGCTTCTTGCGGGAAAATCGGGCAACTCCCGGAGTCCGCAAGACACCGCTGTCAGTTTGGTCAAGGAGCCAGGAAGCCGCGGCAGCGTCTGCAGTTGAGGATTGCCACTCACTTCCAGCCAGTGCAGCCTGCTTCCGTCAGGGAAATCAGGTAGACCCTCAAGACCACAGTCCAGAGCGGTCAAAAATTGCAGACCTTGTGGAGCCGCTGGCAACGTGGTGAGGCCAGGGTTTCCTGAAACGTTAAGCTCAACCAGGTGCTCTGGGAGGGGTGGCAAGGCACCTCGCAGATCCAGTGTCTTCAAATGAAGCATGGAGTAGTTGCTACCCGGACGGTGGACTTTTGCGTTGGCGTCTTTGTAGCTGGTCGCGACTCGCTTGGCTGCTTCCTTTCGTCCCGCGGACTCATGCTCAGCATGGCCGCTTCTTGCCCAGGCGTGCCATGTCGCGACAACGCTTGCATTGCTTTGCGGGCGAGCTGGCCTGTTCAACTGGGCGAGGAGCCGGCCCCTTGGCTCTCGCGAATGGCTCGCATCGGCCCTCGCTCCGGTCTCGCGGGGCTCTGGCTGAGGTGCGTCATTCAATCGAGCCCCGGGATCGGGTGCGTGTGCCTGCGTGGCGCGTCGGGCCGGGCTGTAAGTGGGCGGCGCGTTTCGGGAAATACTATTACCCATCAATGAAAGACCCTAATAGAGTGAATCAATGAAATGGCCCCGGTCTGATGCGGCGGGAGGGAACGACCTGTGCCCACTTGACTCGCTTCCCCATGGACCTCATAGGGAGTGCAGAAATAGAGTGTACGCTGCCGCTGATGGCTCAAAGGGGGGGGGGGGCACTGGCGCGTCTTCTTCGTTGATCAACTCCCTCGGGCGGGCGCACAATCGGGCCCTGGTTATTCAGAACCCACTCTGCTATGCGCATCCTTCTTCTTCTTCTTGGCTTGAGCTCTTGGCGGTCTGCTGGCCTGGTGCTTGGGGGTCTGTTGTTGGTGGGCTCGGCATGGGCTCAAGGCACCCGTCCCATCATTGCCCTCAATTCTCTGGACGCGACAATCAGCCTCATTGACCCCGTCACCTTCAAAGAGATCAAGCGCTTGCCTACCGGCAAGGAGCCCCACCACCTGTACTTGGCGCCGGACGAGAAAACCTTGCTGGTGGCCAATGCCATGGGTAACTCGTTCACCCTGGTCGACCCCAGCACCGGCGAGATCCAACGCACGCTGTCCAACATCCCTGACCCCTACCATCTGCGGTTTTCGCCGGACATGCAGTATTTGGTCACAGCCAGCAACCGGCTCAACCATGTGTCGATCTACCGCTGGCAGCCCAGCGACGTGGCCGAGCCCGCCAAGCTTCTGGGCCGGGTGAGCGCGCCACGCACCCCCAGCCATCTGTCGATCAACAGCAAAAGCACGCTGGTCTACGCCTCGCTGCAGGACAGTGATGAGCTGATGGCCATTGAGCTGGCGACGCAAAAACCCGTGTGGAAAATCCCGGTGGGCAAAATGCCTGCCGATGTATTCTTGACCGTTGACGACCGTTTTTTGCTTGTGGCCCTGACAGGCGATCAACAGGTCGAGGTCTATGACGTTTCGCACAATCCGCCCACGCTGGTCAAACGCATACCGACGGGTTTGGGTGCCCATGCTTTCCGTGCCCTGGGTGACAAGCGCCATGTGCTGGTCAGCAACCGCGCGGCCAACACCATCAGCCGCATCGACACTCAGACCATGACGGTGGTCGACAACTATCCCGCCCCGGGCGGCCCAGACTGCATGGAGGTCTTGGCTGATCGCAAGACATTGTTAGTGACTTCACGCTGGGCCCGTAAGTTGACCGTGATTGACATGGACAAGCGCCAGGTGGTGCGTCAGGTGCCTCTAGGCCGCTCGCCGCATGGCGTGTGGACGTTGGACCATGCGCCACGCCAGTAAGGACGTTCAGCGCTGGGCACGCACCTGCATCCTCGGTTGGGTGCTGGGGGTGAGTGTCGTGGCACCGACCCAGGCGGCCTGCACCCAGCCGGTCTACCTCACTTTCGACACAGGCCACATGGGCGTGGCCCCTTGGGTGGCCGAGGTGTTGCAGCGCCAACAGGTCAAGGTCACCTTTTTTTTGGCCAACGAAAAGACGCTCACTGAGGGCGGCAGTCTGGACGACACCTGGGCCGCGTGGTGGCGTGCCCGGGTGGCCGAAGGGCACGCCTTCGGTTCGCACACCTACGACCATGTCTACTGGCGGGCTGATCGCCCACAGGGATTTCGGGTCAAAGCCAGTCAAGGGCCTCAAACCGGCCAGGTCCAAGACTGGTCTGCCGAGCGTTACTGCGAAGAAATCCGTCGATCAGCCCAGCGCTTTGAGGTCATGACCGGCCACGCCATGGGGGCGATTTTTCGTGCGCCGGGGGGCAAGACCTCGCCTGCCTTGCTGCAAGCCGCTTCAGCTTGCGGCTACCGGCATGTGCCCTGGAGCGCCGCCGGTTTTCTGGGCGATGAGTTGTCGAGTGAGCGCTACCCCAACGCTCAACTGCTTGAGCGCGCTCTGCGCGACATCCGTGCGGGCGACATCTTGCTGGCCCACCTAGGCATTTGGTCTCGACAAGACCCCTGGGCCCCGGTGGTGCTCGAGCCCTTGATTGAAGGCTTGAAGCGCAAGGGGTATTGCTTTGCCACCCTGCGTGAGCACCCGGCCTATGCCGCCGCATTTCCGAAGTGAGTGAGGTGATGTTGGACCAGCTCTTGCACACCTTCAGCGACGGCTTTGCACAAGTGCAGCAAGCTTTGTTTGAGCATGTCGTGCAGCCGCTGGTGTTTGGCTTGGGCTTGGGCAACCTGGTGGAAGATGCCTTTGATGCCACCGGCTGGCTGCTGGTCGGCGGGCTCCAGTTGCTGATCATGCTGGTGGTGTTTCGCAGTCTCGAGCGCTGGCGCCCGGTGGAGGCCGTGCACGACCGGGCTGCCGTGAGGGTGGATGTGCTCTACACCCTGATTCACCGCCTGGGGGTCTTTCGGCTGGCCCTGTTTTTCAGCATCGACCCCTTGTGGGACGAGTTGTTCGGCCAGGCCCGATGGTGGGGTTGGCCCTCGTGGCAGCTGGATGCCGCGCTGGCCCCCTGGTGGCCCGGCGTCAGCGACACCGCCTGGTTCGCCTTTCTGGCCTACCTCGTGGTGTTTGACTTTGTCGACTACTGGCTGCACCGTGGCCAACACAAGTGGTCATGGTGGTGGGCCCTGCATGCCGTGCATCACAGCCAACGTCAAATGACGATGTGGAGCGACAACCGCAACCACCTGTTGGACGATGTCATTCGCGACAGCGTGATGGTGCTCGTGGCGCGCCTGATTGGGGTGCCGCCGGGGCAGTTTGTGGCCTTGGTGGTTTGTACCCAGTTGGTAGAGAGCTTCTCGCACGCCAACGTGCGGCTGTGGTTTGGGCCTTGGCTCGAGCGCGTGCTGGTCAGCCCGCGCTTTCACCGCCTGCACCACAGCATCGGCTTGGGCCATGAGTCGGACGGCAAGGGCACCGTCGGAGGGCACAACTTTGCCGTGCTGTTGCCCCTATGGGACGTGCTGTTCAGAACCGGCAACTTCGAACTCCGCTATGACCCCACCGGCATCCGTGATCAACTTCCACTCGAAGGCGCACATGATTACGGCCGTGGCTTTTGGGCTCAGCAGTGGCTGGGACTGCGGCGCTTGGTGCGACGGCCCAGGGGCCCAGCGGCTTAGGATGATCACGCGGGATGGGATGGTCAGCTGGCTACAGCTGCTCCGGCTGCGTTCCTAAATCGGCACGCGGCACGGTTCCAGCGCTGCAGGTCGTCGTCCACATTTGACCCTGGCCGCCACTTCCATTACGCTGTCGTGTCGGCAACAATAAGTCGGTCGATCCTTCAGTGTCTCGCACTGAAGACCGACGCCGCTGTGGTGTGCATGTGAAAACCATCCCATAAAGGATCATGATGCCGACCCCCCAAACCTCGTCCAAGTTGCGTGAAGTTACCGCCAAACAGAGTATGTCGCGGCCCGTGGTGCGGGCCATTGATGTGGGGTTCGGCTTGGTCAAGCTGAGCGTGCCTGAAGGCGACAGTGGAGAGGATGGCGTGTCTGTCATCAAGTTCCCATCCATGGCGATCCCCGCCGACGCCAGCGCGGTCCGCTCACTCGGCACTCGCCGGCGTGACACGTTCGATGTGCCCGTCAACGGCGCGCTCTATGAAGTCGGGCGCGACGTGGGGCTGGCGCAGGCGGGCGGCAGCTTTGGCCGCGACGTGACCGATGAGTTCTACCGCGGCACCATCTACGAGGCCCTGACCAAGGGAGCGCTACGCTACATGGTTGAGGCTGGCGACACGCATCTCGATGTGCTGGTCCTGGGCCTGCCAGTGAACCAGTACAACGACGCCAAGCGCCGCGACTATCTGTGCGCCCACTACCAGGGCACCATTGATGTGGGCGATGGCAAAACGGTCACGGTCGCCAAAGTCATCGTGCAGGCCCAGCCCATGGGTGGGTATGCGGCACTGGACGACCACCTGCATGAGCTCAATGCCGTCATCACCCAAACTGCTGGCGGGTTGCAGCCCTTGTCCAGTGGCGACGACCTCGATGATCTCTCTGTGCTGATGGTCGATCCTGGTGAGCATACGCTTGACTGGCTGCTGATTCAGCAGGGATCAATCAATCCGCGCGCCAGCGGTGCCGCCTCCGACGCGGGGCGCCACCGCATCGTGCGTGCCGTGCAGGACGCGCTCGCCGCCGCAATCGGCCGCCCACTCGGCCCGGCCGTGGAGCCGCGTATCAACGAGGCGTTGCGCAAGCACACGCCGGTCAAGCTCGCCGGCGTTGTGCACGACCTCACCCCCTACGAGCCCGTCATCATGAGTGTGGTCGAAGACTCGGTCAACCGCATGGTCGACGGTCTGCGGGACGCCCATGAAATCATCGATCTGATGGTTCTGGTGGGGGGACATCCGGAGCGTTACCGCGACGTGCTGGCCAAGCGTTTCCCCGCCATTCCCGTGTTCGTGATGCCCGAGTCCTTGGCCGCCAATGTGCGTGGGTTCCAGATGATCGGCGAGGCGTTTGCGGACAGCTGAGCGACAACAGCCTCGAGGCATGGCCACTGTTCGATTGCAATTTGAGCTAGACAGCGATGTCTATCCCGAGCTGTATGCGGCGCTGTCCGCCTTGCGAAGCACGCAGGCTCGCAACGAGCGGGTGCGCCAATTGGCCACCTCCGGGTTGGTGTGGGAGAACGTGCGCATCTACGGTGCAGCTGCCATCGGCCCGAGCTTGAGCACGCCAGACTTGCCGCGGTCAGCGTCGTTCGTCGCCCAAAAGCCCGGTGTGGCCGGCCCTGTTGAACCTGGGCGCCAAGCGAGGCATCACCCGCCTCAGGACACGGTGGCGTTGCACCCACCCGCCATGCTGGCCGAGCTGTTGGTCGAGGTCGCGCCACCCGGGGGTGATTTTGTCGATCTGGCAATCAACGTGAAGTCCGATGTCAAATCCTCGGCGACTGTGGGATCAGATGACGACGATGATGATGCGCAATTCAGTCAGAGTGATGTCGAGCAGGTCGTCAGTGAATTGCCCGTGTTGCTGGACATCGTCGCGGACGATGCCGAGACCGACACGGCGGTCGAGGCTGACACGCGGGCACCGCCCTTGTATGTGGTGACGCCGTTGGAGGTATCGCCCGCTGATGCCGAGCCAAGGCAAAGCGAGCGCCAGGAAGATGCGATTCACCTCATGTCGCTCGCGCAAAAGCCGGCCATGCGTTCACGCTTGATGCGCATGAAGGAACGAGGGTTGTTCAAAAACGGGTGAGCTGGCACGTTGCCAAGACCGCGCAACCACCTGCTCTGCAACTCAACGCCGCTGCTCCGGTGCGCTCGCAACCCGGCTGCCGGCCTTCAGTCACCATGCAGATGTTCGCTGTTGTCCAGAAGCGCTTGCTTGCGCCTCGGTGGCCGTCTCCATGGAGTTAAGGCGCGGTGATTCTGTTTCCATGGGGAGGCCTCTTAACGGTTGCACGCCAGAGTACCCCCCATTCAACAGCTGCACGGAACCCGGTTCAAGTTGTCCGCGACCCGTGCGCCCACGCCGAAAGCCTCCCAGACAGCTATCAAGCCTCCTGGCCGCGCGTTTTCCACATCGACACCGCCACGCCACCTGCAATCAGACCAAAGGTCACGGTCAGCGAAATCACCGATGGAATCTTGATGATATTGACCAGGAAAATCTTGGTGCCAATGAAGACCAACACCATCGCCAGAGCGTACTTCAGGTACTCAAAACGGTGGATCATGGCAGCCAAGGCGAAGTACAGCGCCCGCAGCCCTAACACCGCAAAAATGTTGCTGGTGTAGACGATGAAGGGATCGGTCGTGATGGCGAAAATCGCCGGGATAGAGTCCACCGCAAACACGAGGTCCACCAACTCAACCAACACGAGGGCGAGCAGCAGCGGGGTCGCAAAGCGAACCATCTTGCCTGTGGCTGGGTCAGGCTCGCGCACCATGAAAGCGTTCCCGCGCAAGCCCTCTGTGACGCGCATGTGCTTCTTCAGGAATTGGTAGATCGCGTTGCTCTCGATGTCAGGCGTCTCGTCGGCTGCCATCCACATCTTGACGCCCGTGAAAATCAGGAAGGCACCGAACAGGTAGAGGATCCAGCTGAACTCGCTGACCAGAGCCGCCCCGAGGCCAATCATGATGCCACGCAAGATCAGCACACCCATGATTCCCCAGAACAGCACCCGGTGCTGGTACTGGCGTGGAATGGCAAAAAACGTGAAGACCAGGGCAATGACAAACACATTGTCCATGGACAAGGATTTTTCAATCATGTAGCCGGTGAAGAACTCCATGCCGCTTTGCGGCCCGAGTTGCCACCACACCCATGCTCCGAACACAGCGGCAATGGCGATGTAGCCCGCTGACAAAACGAGACTCTCGCGGATGCCGATTTCTTTATCGCCCTTGTGCAAGATGCCCAGGTCCAGGGCCAGCAGCGTGATCACCACGCCAATGAAGGTCAGCCACATCCATGTGGGCTTGCCCATGAAGTCGTTCGAAAGAAAGGGGATCAGTTCCATGACAGGTGCCGCAGGGTGATGAGTTGATGGGAGAGGTTCAAGTACTTTGTACTTTGTACTTTGCGCGCAGTGTGGGAGTAATTTCGTTTCTGATAAACGATCTATTGGCGGATGAATGCTTCCTTTTTTCGGAATCTTCAGGCGGTATTGGCCCAAAGAATCTCAGACTGCAGCTGCGCAGGACGAGTCGGGTAAGGCGCTTTGGGTGCAACGCCCGTCAGGCTGGATGACCCGCGAGCCGGGTCAACAACGCCGGCGCCTCAAGCAGACTGCTGAAGGCGTTCGATGCGCGTTGCCATCGGGGGGTGACTGGACAGCAAGGCCATCAAGCCACCGGGTCGGGCGCTGATGCCCATGGCTTGCATGGTCTTGGGCATCTCGCCAGGATCGAGTCCGCCCAGGCGGGCCAGCGCGTTGATCATGGGCTGCTTGTGGCCCATGAGTGCCGCGGAACCGGCATCCGCACGGAACTCACGTTGGCGTGAAAACCAGGCGACGATCAGTGCCGCAACGACGCCCAGCAGCAGGTCGAGAACGATCGTGGTGATGTAGTAGCCGGCGCCCGGCCTGTCGTTCTGGTTGCGCAGGATGACTTTGTCGACAATGAAGCCCATGACCCGCGACAAGAACACCACGAAGGTGTTCATCACCCCTTGAATCAAGGCCATGGTCACCATGTCGCCGTTGGCGACGTGAGCGATTTCGTGTCCCAGCACGGCCTCCACTTCGTCACGCTGCATAGACTGCAGCAAGCCCGTGGATACGGCCACCAAGGCAGAATCCTTGAAAGCCCCGGTCGCGAAGGCGTTGGGGGCGCCTTCATAGATGCCGACTTCGGGCGTTTTGATCCCGGCTTTTTGGGCGAGGCGCTCAACGGTTGCGACCAACCAGGCGTGGGTCGGGTCGTTGGAGTTGTTGATGATCAACGTGCCCGTTGTCCATTTCGCCATCGGCTTGCTGAGCAGCAGTGAAATGAAGGCACCACCGAAGCCCATCACCAGAGCGAAGCCCAACAAAGATGTCACGTTCAGGCCGTTGGGGGTCAAAAATCGGTCCAGGCCAAACAGGTTGACGACCAGCCCCAACACAAGCACGACGCCCAAGTTGGTCAAAATGAACAGTGCGATACGCTTCATGGTCAAACCGCTGTGTGGTGAGGGTGCGTCAATATAGAGCACCAACCCCATCCTGAGAACGTGGCTTCCGTGGAAGCGTGGGTTCGACTTTTCAGTGGGAGTCCCATCTCGTGCCTGCGAAAGCTGTCCAGGTCCGACACGCACCAGAGTGGCGTCCGCAGGGCATCGCTTGCCACCCCCCTGAATCCCACCGCACTGATGAATGTCTTTGCTCAATGCCTGAGAAAAAGACTCGGTGTTGGGTATACTCGACAAGCGTTATCGGAATTAATCATGGGTTTACCCGGGGTTAATGTTGGATTGAAATGAAGCACCGCCGGGTTCACGGCTCTTTTGTCGCTTCAGGAGAACTACATGCGTTTGACTACCAAAGGTCGCTTTGCTGTGACCGCCATGATTGACTTGGCATTGCGCGAGGGGTCTGGACCCGTGGCCTTGGCCGCTGTCAGTGCACGTCAGCAAATTTCGCTGTCGTACCTTGAGCAGCTGTTCGGCAAGTTGCGGCGCAATGAGCTGGTTGAGAGCACACGCGGGCCAGGGGGGGGCTACACCCTGGGCCGCAAAGCGGCAGACATCACGGTGGCCGACATCATCGTCGCCGTCGATGAGGCGCTGGACGCCACCGGCTGCGGCGGCAAAGAAAACTGCATGGGCGAAGACGCTGGCCGCTGCATGACGCACGACCTTTGGGCCAGCCTCAACGCCAAGATGATCGACTATCTCAACTCCATCAGCTTGCGCAAACTGGTGGAAGAGCAGCTCGCCAAGGGCGTGTCCATCGAGGATCAGCCGGTCAAACGGGCCATTTCTTCTATGCCGGTGGTCAAGCCGATCAAGATCACGGCGCCCAACTCGGTATTTGCGCTGGGCTCGGCGCTGAGCAATACCAAGTAAGCAGGTCTGTTGAGGCCCGCTCCATTTGATTGATTGAGATTTTCCATGGACATGACGCCACATTTCCCGATTTACCTTGACTATGCTTCCACCAACCCAGTGGATCAGCGCGTGGTTGACGCGATGATCCCCTGGCTGCGTGAACACTTTGGCAATCCGGCGTCCCGCAGCCACGCGTGGGGTTGGGAGGCCGAGGCCGCGGTCGAAGTCGCGCGCGAGCAAGTGGCCGCCCTGATCGGTGCTGACCCGCGTGAAATCGTCTGGACCTCTGGTGCGACCGAGTCCAACAACCTGGCGCTCAAGGGCGCGGCCCATTTTTACCAAACACGCGGCAAGCACCTGATCACGGTCAAGACAGAGCACAAGGCCGTGCTCGACACCATGCGCGAGCTGGAGCGGCAGGGGTTTGAGGTCACCTACCTGGAGGTGCAAGCGGATGGCCTGCTTGACCTGAACCAACTGAAGGCAGCGATTCGTCCGGACACGATCCTGATCTCGGTCATGTTCGTCAACAACGAAATTGGTGTCATTCAAGACATCGCGGGCATTGGCGCTATGTGCCGTGAGCGCGGCATCATTTTCCACGTGGATGCGGCGCAGGCCACTGGCAAAGTCGCCATCGACCTGGCGAGTTTGCCCGTCGATTTGATGAGCTTGGCCTCACACAAAACTTATGGCCCCAAGGGCATCGGGGCGCTTTATGTGCGCCGCAAGCCGCGTGTGCGCCTAGAGGCTCAAATGCACGGCGGCGGCCACGAGCGGGGCATGCGCTCAGGCACCCTGGCCACACATCAAATTGTGGGCATGGGCGAAGCTTTCCGCATTGCTCGCGAGGAGATGGCCGCTGAAAATGAACGCGTGGCTGTCTTGCACAAGCGCTTGCTTGCTGGCCTGTCGGGCATCGAAGAGATCTTCCTCAATGGGCACCCCACCCAGCGCGTGCTGCACAACGTCAACATGTCCTTCAACTATGTCGAGGGCGAGTCACTGATCATGGGCATCAAAGGGATTGCGGTGTCGTCCGGGTCGGCCTGTACCTCCGCCAGCTTGGAGCCGAGCTACGTGTTGCGTGCCTTGGGCCGCAGCGATGAGTTGGCCCATTCTTCACTGCGCATGACGATTGGCCGCTTCACGACTGTTGAAGAAATCGATTACGTGGTCAACACGCTCAAAGACCGTGTGGCCAAGTTGCGTGAGCTGTCTCCCCTGTGGGACATGTTCAAGGAAGGCATTGACCTCAACACCATTCAGTGGGCTGAGCACTGAGTACGGAAGGAGTAACAACATGGCATACAGCGACAAAGTAGTTGAACACTATGAGAACCCCCGTAACGTGGGTTCACTCGACAAAAACGATGACACCGTGGGCACGGGCATGGTGGGTGCGCCCGCATGCGGTGATGTGATGAAGTTGCAGATCAAGGTCAACCCTGAAACGGGTTTGATCGAAGACGCCAAGTTCAAGACCTATGGCTGTGGTTCAGCGATTGCTTCAAGCTCATTGGTCACCGAGTGGGTCAAGGGCAAGTCGCTGGACGAAGCCTTGACGATCAAGAACACCCACATTGCTGAAGAACTGGCCTTGCCCCCGGTCAAAATTCACTGCTCGATTTTGGCTGAAGATGCCATCAAAGCAGCCGTCAACGACTACCGCGCCAAGACTGCCAAGCCTGCCGCACAAACGCTTGCGCAGGCGCATTGAGTCATGGCCGTCACCCTCACCGAAGCGGCAGCCCGGCACGTGAACCGCTACCTGTCGCGGCGTGGCAAGGGCGTGGGCATTCGTTTGGGCGTCAAGACCACGGGGTGCTCGGGGCTGGCCTATAAGCTCGAGTACGCCGACGATCTCACACCCGATGACGTGATTTTTGAAGATCAAGGCGTCAAGGTGTTGATTGATCCCAAGAGCTTGCCCTACCTGGACGGCACGCAGTTGGATTTTGTGCGCGAGGGTCTCAACGAGGGGTTCAAGTTCCATAACCCCCGTGAAAAAGACCGCTGCGGTTGTGGAGAGTCTTTCCGCGTTTGACCTGATTTTGGGCAAACATTCGACCGACCTGAAGGTCGGTGTGTAGGCTGTTGGAAGGGGTTTGCATCCCCTACCAAAGAGTCGCCCCTTCTGGGCTCTCCGGCCTGAAGGCCGGGGTTTCGAACCTATGTCAGTTTTTTGATGAACTTGGACAGTGACGATTTTGAACTTTTCGACCTGCCGCAGCGCTTCACCCAAGACGGGGCGCTCATCGATGCCCGTTGGCGGGCCTTGCAGGTTCGAGTTCATCCTGATCGTTTTGTGGCCCAGGGGGCGGCGGCCCAGCGGGTGGCCATGCAGTGGTCGGTGCGGGTGAATGAAGCGCATCGGCGCTTAAAGAACCCTTTGGAACGTGCGGCCTACTTGTGTGAGCTGCGCGGGCAGGCGCTGGCGCTGGAGTCCAATACCCAGATGCCTGCTGCTTTTTTGATGCAACAGATGAGTTGGCGTGAAGCTTTGGATGATGCGCTCAGCCCTCAGGCTTTGGATGTGTTGAGCGATGAAGTGCAGGCCTACCGTGTTCACGCGCTGGGTCTGTTGGCTCAAACACTGGACGAGGTGGGTGACGTGGCGGCTGCGGCGCAGCAGGTTCGCAGCCTGATGTTCGTTGATCGCCTGTTGCACGATATTGGCCGGCGAATGGCCCCGCACTGAACACCTTTTTTTGAATTGAAGTTGCCCGTCGGCACGTCCGGTGGGCCAGGATCTGTCATGGCACTTTTGCAAATCTCTGAACCCGGTGGGGCCCCTGATCCGCATCAGCGGCGCATCGCGATTGGTATAGATCTGGGAACCACTCATTCGTTGGTGGCGGCAGTGCGCCATGGTGTGGCCGAATGTTTACCCGATGAGGCTGGCCGGGCGATTTTGCCGTCAGCTGTTCGCTACCTAAAGGGTGGACAGCGTCAGATTGGCGCTGCCGCCGTGGCCGCTTCAGCAAGCGACCCGCTCAACACCATCGTATCGGTCAAGCGATTCATGGGGCGCGGTTTGAGCGATGTGGCGGATCGATCCCACTTGTCCTACGAGTTTGTCGACGCGCCGGGCATGCTGCAGATCAAGACGGTACAAGGGCCCAAGTCGCCCGTGGAGGTCTCGGCTGAAATTCTGGCCACCCTGCGCCAGCGGGCCGAAGACACGTTTGATGACGAGCTTTTTGGTGCCGTCATCACGGTGCCTGCTTACTTCGACGAAGCCCAACGGCAGGCCACCAAAGACGCGGCTCAGTTGGCAGGTTTGCACGTGTTGCGCTTGATCAATGAGCCCACCGCGGCTGCGATTGCTTATGGTCTTGAGAACGGCATTGAGGGGCTCTACGCCATCTATGACCTGGGGGGCGGGACTTTCGATGTCTCACTCTTGCGCTTGAGTGCGGGGGTGTTTGAGGTCGTGGCCACGGGGGGCGATTCAGCCTTGGGGGGTGATGACTTTGACGGCCTTGTGGCCGATTGGGCCTTGGCGCAAAGCGGCCAGGTGGCACAAACCCCGCAAGACCAACGGGCTGTGTTGGTGGCCGCAAGGGCCACCAAAGAAAAAATCTCCAGCCATGAGTCGGCCATCTTGGCCTGCCCCTTGGGCGAGGGCGAGCTCTCCGTGCGGATCACGCGCAGCCAGTTTGACGAGCTCGCTCAAGGCTTGATCCAACGCACCTTGCGTGCCGTGCGCCAGGTGCTGCGCGATGCCCAGGCGACAGTGGACGATGTTCAGGGCGTCGTGATGGTGGGGGGCTCCACCCGCATGCCGCTGGTGCAATCCGCGGTTGCTGCGTTGTTTGGGCTTGCGCCTTTGAATAACCTCAATCCGGATGAAGTGGTGGCCTTGGGGGCGGCCTTGCAGGCTCAAGCCCTGGCAGGCCATGCCGGCGCCGATGAAATGCTCTTGCTGGACGTCATTCCTTTGACCTTGGGGATTGAGACCATGGGCGGCTTGGTGGAACCCATCATTCCACGTAACAGCACCATTCCGACCGCGCGTGCCCAAGACTTCACCACCTTCAAAGACGGCCAGACCGCGCTCGCCTTGCATGTGGTGCAGGGCGAGCGCGATGTGGTGAGCGAGTGCCGCTCTCTGGCGCGCTTCGAGCTGCGCGGTATTCCACCGATGGTGGCGGGCGCTGCGCGCATTCGTGTGAGTTTTCAGGTGGATGCCGATGGCCTGCTGAGCGTCACGGCGCGTGAAGAGCACTCCGGGGTGGAGGCCATGATTCATGTCAAACCCAGCTATGGTTTGAGTGATGACGATGTGGCGCGCATGCTGCGCGAAGGCTTTGCCAGTGCCGAGCAAGACATGCACGAGCGCAGCTTGCGTGAAGCCCGCGTTGATGCGGAGCGCATGTTGCTGGCCACGCGTTCAGCCTTGGCCGTTGATGGTGACCTCTTGGATGAGCGGCAAATACAGGCCATTGAGGGCTTGCTGCTGGCTTTGGAGACTCAGCGCGAGACGCAAGATGCCCAATCCATTGTCGATGCCATTGACGCGCTGGCGCAAGGCACCGAAGCCTTCGCAGGTCACCGCATGAACCGCAGCATCCACCAAGCCCTGGCCGGGCGCCGCGTTGAAGACGTTTAAGCACAACCCATCTGTATCGACACGCTTCCTATGCCCATCATCAAAATTCTTCCCCATGCCGAGTACTGTCCCGCGGGGGCTGAGCTGCAGGTCGTGGCTGGGACATCGGTCTGCGAGGCCTTGCTTGACCATGACATCTTGATCGAACATGCCTGCGAGATGAGTGCCGCTTGCACTACCTGCCATGTGGTGGTGCGTCAGGGCTTCAACAGTCTCACGCCACCGGATGAAATCGAAGAAGACTTGCTGGACCGCGCCTGGGGCCTGGAGCCTAACTCACGCTTGTCGTGTCAGGCCATCGTGGCCCAGTCCGATTTGACGGTGGAGATTCCCAAGTACTCCATCAATCACGCCAAAGAAAAGCACTGAGCCTGGGCGATTTGGCGGGGGATGCCAACGCCTTCAAGATTTTGTTGAGATTGCAAGTCAGACAGGCCGGGTCACGATGAAATTGCCGCAGACTCGCCCACCAGCTTGCCATCGGCCTTCAGGTGATCTGTTTTGATGTTGTCAATTGTTTGCGTGACTTCTTGTGTCAACTGCGCGCCAAGAAGAGGTTGGAAGAGAAGTCCCGAAAAGGATGCGGCCATCTTGATCTCCTTACAAGTTTTTTGCCCAGAATGCGTGTTGGCTCAACACTTGTGCAGCGCATCCTCCCATGGGTGGAGGTTTTGACGCTTCGAGTTCCATGCGTTGTAGCGAAGGGCCTGGTACCCCGTCGCAGTGGATTTGAAAGTTTGAATTGTTGCGAGGCCCACGGCGAAGTACACAGGCTGCTGGATTCCCGCCTGCGCGGGAATGACATGGGGAGATGCCAAACCCTGCGCCAGTCTTCCCCTCCTGCGCCCGTGATCCCCGCCCGCGCCCGCCATCCCCGCGCACGGCATTCCTTCAAGCTCAGCCTGCCAATGCGCCACGTGTTCGCTTTGGGAAAATGAACCTTTCAAATCCACTGAGACGGCGTACTGGTACCCCGTCATCTTTGATGGCCCCGCCGTGCGTGAGAGTGGGGCCATCAGAGGGCAGCTTTACTTGAAGATGTCTTTCACCCGATCCGACCAAGACTTGCTGGATGGCGAGTGGTTGCCAGCGCGGAATGACTCTTCGAGCTCTTGCATCAATTTGCGTTGGTGCTCGGTGAGCTTGATGGGTGTTTCGACCTGGATGTGGCAGTACAGATCTCCTGGGTAGCTGGAGCGTACCCCTTTGATCCCCTTGCCGCGCAGGCGGAACTGTTTGCCGTGTTGCGTGCCCTCGGGTAACTCGATTTCAACTTTGCCCGCCAGTGTGGGTACTTCGATGTTGCCCCCCAGTGCCGCCGCGGTCAGGCTCACGGGTACCGTACAGTGAAGGTCATCGCCATCACGCTCGAAGATTTCATGCGGTTTGATGCGGATGTCGACGAACAGGTCGCCTGGAGGCCCCCCGTTGGAGCCAGGCTCGCCGTTGCCGCCAAAACGAATGCGCATGCCTTCGTTGATGCCCGCTGGAATTTTGACTTCCAGGGTTTTGTTTTTCTTGAGTTTGCCTTGCCCGTGACAGGTGCCGCAGGGGTCGGGGATGATCTTGCCCGTGCCGTGGCAATGGGGGCAGGTTTGCTGGATGCTGAAAAACCCCTGGCGCATGGTGACGGCACCTGAGCCATTGCAGGTGGTGCACACCTTGGGGCTGGTGCCAGGCTTGGCGCCTGTGCCGTGACAGGTGTCACAGTTTTCCCATCCCGGAATGCGGATTTGGGTCTCTTTGCCCATGGCAGCCTCTTCGAGGCTGACTTCCATGGCGTAAGAGAGGTCGCTGCCTCGGTAGACCTGCTGGCCTCCGCCTCGGCGGGCACCATTTTGGCCAAAGATGTCACCGAAGATGTCGCCGAATGCCTCGGCGAAGCCGCCGTAGGCTTCGCCGCCTTGGCGTCCGGCCATGTTGGGGTCTACACCTGCATGGCCGTATTGATCGTACGCGCCCCGTTTGCCTGCGTCGGACAGGATTTCGTAGGCCTCTTTGCCTTCTTTGAATCTGTCTTCGGCTTTCTTGGCCTGGTCTCCCTGGTTTCGATCAGGGTGATGCTTCATCGCCAGCTTGCGGTAGGCCTTTTTGATGTCCTCGTCGCTGGCGTTCTTGGCCACGCCAAGAACTTCGTAAAAATCACGTTTCGCCATGGGTTGATCCTGGTGCTTCAAACAAGAACGCCGCGTTGAGTGACCACAGGGGTGGACTCAACGCGGCGATGACAACTGAGGGTGGCTGGGGTGCGGTGAAGAGGCACCAGCGTCCTCAGTTGTCCGGGGGCTTACTTCTTCTCTTTGACTTCGGTGAATTCGGCGTCGACCACGTTGTCGTCACCGGGCTTCGCTGAGCTGGTGCCAGCAGAGCCCGCACTGGAACCTGGCGCAGCGCCGGATGGCGCCTGGGCCGCTTGCGTTTCAGCGTAGATTTTTTCACCGAGCTTTTGGCTGGCGCTCATGAGGGCTTCGGACTTGGCTTCGATCAGGGCCGTGTCTTCGCTGGTGAGCGTGGTCTCAGCCTCTTTCAGGGCGGCTTCGATGGCGGCCTTTTCAGTGTCGTCAAGTTTGCTGCCGTGATCAGCCAGGCTCTTTTTGACACTGTGAATCAGGCTGTCGGCTTGGTTGCGTGCCTGAATGAGCTCAAGCTTCTTTTTGTCTTCAGCAGCGTTGATTTCAGCGTCTTTCACCATTTGCTGGATTTCAGCTTCGCTCAGGCCCGAGTTGGCCTTGATGGTGATTTTGTTTTCTTTGCCAGTGCCTTTGTCTTTGGCGCCCACATGCAAAATGCCGTTGGCGTCGATGTCGAAGCTGACTTCGATTTGGGGCATGCCGCGCGGGGCTGGGGGGATGCCTTCGAGGTTGAACTCGCCCAAGCTCTTGTTGCCAACAGCCATTTCGCGCTCGCCTTGGTAGACCTTGATGGTCACAGCGGGTTGGTTTTCCTCGGCGGTCGAGAAGGTTTGGGCAAACTTGGTGGGGATGGTGGTGTTTTTGGCGATCATCTTGGTCATCACGCCACCGAGCGTTTCAATGCCCAAGCTCAAGGGGGTCACGTCGAGCAGCAAGACGTCGGTGCGGTCACCGGCCAGCACTTGGCCTTGGATGGCCGCACCCACCGCCACGGCTTCGTCAGGGTTGACGTCGCGGCGGGGCTCTTTGCCGAAGAATTCTTTGACCTTGTCTTGCACCTTGGGCATGCGGCTCATGCCGCCGACCAGGATGACGTCATCGATGGCGCTGACAGGGATGCCGGCGTCTTTGATGGCGGTGCGGCAGGGGGCAATGGTGCGCTCGATCAGCTCTTCAACCAGAGACTCCAGCTTGGAGCGTGTGAGCTTGATGTTGAGATGCTTGGGGCCCGAGGCGTCTGCCGTGATGTAGGGCAGGTTGATGTCGGTCTGGGCGCCGTTGGAGAGCTCGATTTTGGCTTTTTCGGCGGCTTCTTTCAGGCGCTGCAGCGCCAGCACGTCTTTGCTGAGGTCGACGCCTTGGTCTTTCTTGAACTCACTGATGATGTAGTCAATGATGCGTTGGTCAAAGTCTTCACCGCCCAGGAAGGTGTCGCCATTGGTGGAGAGGACTTCGAACTGTTTTTCGCCATCGACGTCGGCGATCTCGATGATGGAGACGTCAAAGGTGCCGCCACCCAGGTCATACACGGCGATTTTGCGGTCGCCTTTTTCGCTTTTGTCGAGGCCGAAGGCCAGTGCCGCCGCGGTGGGCTCGTTGATGATGCGTTTGACGTCAAGGCCGGCAATGCGGCCAGCATCTTTGGTCGCTTGGCGCTGGGCATCGTTGAAGTAGGCCGGCACGGTGATGACGGCTTCGGTGACGGGCTCGCCGAGGTAGTCTTCGGCGGTTTTCTTCATCTTGCGCAGCACTTCAGCGCTGACTTGCGGGGGCGCCAGTTTGTTGCCGCGCACCTCAACCCAGGCGTCGCCGTTGTCGGCAGCTGCGATCTTGTAGGGCATCAGGTCGATGTCTTTTTGAACCTCTTTTTCGGTGAACTTGCGACCGATGAGGCGCTTGACAGCGTAGAGGGTGTTTCTGGGGTTGGTGACTGCTTGGCGCTTGGCTGACGCGCCAACCAAAATTTCGCCGTCTTCTTGGTAGGCAATGATCGAGGGCGTGGTGCGCGCACCTTCGCTGTTTTCGATCACTTTGGTGGTGTTGCCTTCCATGATGGCCACGCATGAATTGGTGGTGCCCAAGTCAATGCCGATGATTTTTCCCATGTTTTTCTCCTGAAGACTGAATGAGTAGATGACCCTGAGGTGCGTGTGATTGGCAACTTTTCAAGAGTGCCTGATCGTTGACCGCGGCCTTATTGCGATACGGTGACCAAGGCCGGACGCAAAACGCGCTCGGCAATGGCGTATCCTTTTTGCAGCACCGCCACGACGGTGTTGGACTCTTGATCGGCCGGCACGACACTGATGGCTTGGTGGTGATGAGGGTCAAACTTTTCACCCGCCGGTGGGTTGATCTCAATCACTTTGTTTCGGTCCAGGGCCGCGCTGAGTTGGCGCAAGGTGGCATGCACGCCTTCGAGCATTTGCTCAGGGGTGGCGTTGGGCATGGCAATGGCGGCTTCCAGGCTGTCTTTGACGGGCAAAAGGCTCTCGGCGAAGCTCTCAAGGGAGAATTTGCGCGCTTTGGCGACTTCGTCGTCGGCCCGGCGGCGGGTGTTTTCGACCTCGGCTTTGGCGCGCAGGTAGGCGTCAGAGAGTTCGGCGTGCTTGGCTTCCAGGGCCAGCCAGCGGGGGTCGCTGTCGCTGGCGTTGGCGTTCAACGTGGGCTCATGGGGAGTTGAATTGTCGAACGTGGGTTCTTCGCGGGTGTGTTCTGGGGTGTCCATATTGTTTGACCTCTCAAGCGTCGAAATCTGGCGATGTATTTGTGTTTTTCAAGGGGGAACTTGGCATTTTCTCAAAGTCAGGTGGCGCCCAGTTCGCGGGCGCGCTCAGCCTGTTGGGCCAGTGCGGAGGGGAGGGTGGGCTCAGTGGGCCAGCCGCTCAGGTGCTGCAGGGCGATGTGGCCCAGCGCGTCGATCCACTGCGCTTGGTCGTTGAGGCAGGGGATGTAGTTGAACTCGGTGCCCCCAGCGGCTTGGAAGGCGGCTTTGGCTTCTTGGGCGATTTCTTCGAGGGTTTCTAGGCAGTCCGAGGTGAATCCCGGGCACATCACATCCACACGTTTGACGCCTTGGCGAGCCAGGGCGATGAGCGTGGGCTCGGTGTAGGGCTCGAGCCAGCGGGCACGGCCAAACCGGCTTTGGAAGGTGATGATGACGTCGTCTTTGGGTACGCCCAATGTTTCAGCCAGCAGGCGGGCGGTTTTGTGGCATTCGCAGTGGTACGGATCGCCCAGCATGAGGGTGCGGTGGGGGACGCCATGAAAGCTCAATACCAACTTGCCTGAGCGGCCAGCCTGGCTCCACAGGTCTGTCACGCGCTTGGCCAAGGCTTGAATGTAGCCCGGGGCGTCGTGGTAGCGCATCACGAAGCGCAGCTCAGGCAGGTGCCGAATGTGGCGGCCCCACTCGAACACGGCATCGCACACGCTGCCCGTGGTCGGGCCGGCGTATTGGGGGTACAGAGGTAGAACCAAAATGCGGCGCGCACCCTCTCTTTTCAAGGCGTCAAGCACCGACTTGATGCTTTGTGCGCCATAGCGCATCGCTGGCCGCACCGTGACGGGGTGGCCTCGTTCGCCCAAGTGGCCTTGCAGCAGCTTGGCTTGCTTCTCGGTCCACACTTTGAGTGGCGAGCCGTCGGGGGTCCAGATGGTGGCGTATTTGTGGGCCGATTTGGCGGGGCGCACGCGCAAGATGATGCCGTGAAGGATGGGTTTCCAGAGCCAGCGCGGGATTTCAACGACCCGGTGATCGCTCAGGAACTCGGCCAGGTAACGCCGCAAGGCGCGCGGCGTGGGCGCGTCGGGGGTGCCAAGATTGCACAAGATGATGGCCGTCTCTGCGGCGCTGGCTTGCCCGTGTTGAAAGGGGGGCTCGGGTGCAAATTGCATGGTGCCTTATCGTTGAGTCCAGAGCAGCGTCCAGGCCTCGGCCAACTTGTGCAAGCCCTGGGCACTGAGATGGCAGCCGTCGAAGCGGTCGTTGGCGGTGAGCAGTTGGTCTACATTGACGCCACTGAAAATCTGTTCGGTGGGATTGACCACGGCATTTTGGGCCAGCGCCACAGGGTTTTCAGCGTGCCACATGGGGCGGGTGGCGCAGCGGCTGGCTCGACTGATGTAGACCGGCGCACGCACGCCGACGCTGCGCAGGGTTTTGACCACCGACAGCAGGCCGGTGCGATAGCGCTCTTCGGTGGTGCCCGCAGCGAAGTCGGCCTCGCCCTGAAGCCAGACCACGTGGGTCGTTCGGTACAGGCTTTGCAGGGCCCGGACGTCTTGCACCAGGTGTTGGTCGATGTCGCCTCCGGGAACCCAGCGTGAGATGGGCGAGCCCTGGACGGAAATAGGGGTGATCACCACTGCCGTGAATTTTTGGGATGCCAGCAGCTGATCTGCCAGCAGCGTCCAGGGCTCACCCGCTTGGCCGGTGGCCCCCAGCAGCGGGGGGGCAGCCAGGTAGCACTGGCCTTGAGACCAGTTGAACACCCGGGCATCGGTGGCACGGGCGCTGTCAATCGCGGCATGGTTGCCGGCGTTGGACTGCCCCAAAATGAGGATGACAGCGGTGGTGGCCTCCTGCGTCGGGCAGCGAGTTTCCGCTTTGCCTGGCCAGGCGGTGAGGCGACCGAGCGCGTCTAGTGTGGCGCCCGGGGGCAGGGCGGGGGCAGGTGCGATCGGTAGAGACTCTGGCGCCGCGGTGCTGACGGCATTGGGCGGTGGTTGCCGGCTCCATATTTGGACGCCGGCCAGCACAAGCAGACCGACACCCAAGACGGCCAAGAGTGCGGCGATCAAGCGCAGCAGGGGTCCGGAGAAGGGCGTCATGGATTAGCCAGGGTGGCTTGAATGGGCATGGGGTGTGTGGGTCAGCGCAGCCATCATCCGCAGCGCTTGGGGGTTGTTGCACCGAAACTGCGCGGCCCGTTTGCCGAGCCAGACCCGGGATGATAGCAATCCCTTCGCGGACTGTGTGTCGGTGCGAGACGAGGTGGCGTGAAGTTTGCTACCCTTCGACGCGGCGCACATGGCGTGCGTCGCCCCCATCGGCAGAGCAGGAGACAGGTCCACGCATGAAAGACAGCTTTGACGAGATGAGCACACGGGCCAACGCACTGCGCCCTCACTACGATGCCTACAACCGCTGGTTGGTTGAGCAAACCGATGAGGTGATGCGCTCACGGCGCGAAGAAGCCGAAATGATTTTTCGCCGTGTCGGCATCACGTTTGCGGTGTACGGCGCGAAAGATGAAGACGGCTCTGGCACCGAGCGATTGATTCCGTTTGATTTGATCCCGCGCGTCATCCCGTCTCACGAATGGTTGGAGATGGAAAAGGGGTTGCGTCAGCGTGTGACGGCGCTCAATCGCTTCTTGAACGACATCTACCATGACCAGGACATTGTTCGTGCTGGGGTGGTGCCTGCCAACCAAATCATGCTCAACGCGCAGTTTCGGCCAGAGATGAGGGGCGTTGATCTGCCGGGCGGGGTTTACTCGCACATCAGCGGTATTGACATTGTTCGGGCGGGCAATGCTGATGGCAGTGGCACTTACTACGTGCTTGAAGACAATTTGCGGGTGCCCAGCGGCGTGAGCTACATGCTGGAAAACCGCAAGATGATGATGCGCTTGTTCCCAGAACTCTTCAGCCAACATCGGGTGGCGCCTGTGGCTCACTACCCTGACATGTTGCTGGACACCTTGCGAGCCGTGGCGCCCGCGTCAGTGAACGAGCCCACCGTCGTGGTCTTGACACCTGGGATGTACAACAGCGCCTACTTTGAGCATGCCTTCTTGGCCCAACAAATGGGGATTGAGCTGGTCGAAGGGCAAGATCTGTTCGTGAAGGACAGTTTTGTCTATATGCGCACCACGCAAGGCCCCAAGCGCGTCGATGTGATTTATCGCCGGGTCGACGATGATTTCCTGGACCCCAGCGCCTTTCGGCCTGAGTCCACGCTGGGTTGCAAAGGCTTGCTGGATGTTTATCGCGCAGGCAATGTGACCGTGTCGAATGCGATTGGCACGGGGGTGGCGGACGACAAGTCCATCTACCCCTATGTGCCCCAAATGATCGAGTTTTATTTGGGCGAAAAGCCCATCCTCAACAATGTGCCGACCTACCAGTGTCGTCTTCAAAACGACCTGAATTACGTGCTGGATCACCTGGATGAATTGGTGGTCAAGGAAGTGCACGGGGCGGGTGGCTACGGCATGCTCGTGGGCCCCGCCGCGTCGCGTGAAGAGTTGGCCTCGTTCAGGGCTGCATTGAAGGCCCGGCCGGAGGGCTATATCGCCCAGCCTACCTTGTGCTTGTCCACGTGCCCCACGTTTGTTGACAGTGGCATTGCGCCGCGCCACATTGACCTGCGGCCGTTTGTTTTGTCTGGCAAAACGGTGCAGATGGTGCCGGGCGGGCTCACACGTGTGGCTTTGAAAGAGGGTTCGCTGGTGGTCAATTCATCCCAAGGAGGGGGCACCAAGGACACCTGGGTGTTGGAGGACTGAGCTCTGAGTTCGGTTGTTGCTGCTTTAGCGCTTGACGTTTGCGCCAGTTTGGCGCCTTACCCGACCCCACAGGAGTTTGTTGATGCTTTCTCGGACGGCAGATCATTTGTTTTGGATGGCCCGGTACATGGAGCGGGCCGAGAACACGGCGCGCATGCTGGATGTGAATTACCAAACCTCGTTGACGCCGCAATCGGCTGACGAGGCCGAGAACGGCTGGCGTGGCTTGCTCAGCATCTCGGAGTTGACGCAAGACTTTGCTTCCCGGTATGGCGACATCACGGCCCGCAAAGTGATGGATTACATGGTGGCCGATGAGCGCAATCCGTCGTCGATCTATTGCTGCTTGATGGCCGCTCGCGAGAATGCGCGTGCCGTGCGCGGCACCCTCACCACCGAGGTCTGGGAAACCCAAAACCAGACGTGGCTCGAGTTTCAGCGCATGGTGGCTCAGCGTGAGCATCAGCGCGACCCCGGCTCGGCGTTTGAGTGGGTGAAGTTTCGCTCGCATTTGTCACGCGGGGTGACGGTGGGCACCATGCTGCAGGATGAGGCGTTTCACTTCTTGCGCATTGGCAGCTTCTTGGAGCGCGCTGACAATACCGCCCGCATGCTGGACGTCAAATTCCACGGCGTGGTGAGTGAGTTTTTTGGCTCAGGGGGCGAGCAGGAGTACGACTTCTACCACTGGTCTGCCATTTTGCGATCGGTCTCGGGCTTCGAGGTTTACCGCAAAGCTTATCGCAACGTCATTCGGCCCGAAAAGGTGGCCGAGCTGCTGATTTTGCGCCCCGACATGCCCCGATCACTGGCCGCGTGCATCAACGAGGTGGTCTCTAATTTGCGTGAGGTCGCTAACGATCAATCGAAGGAGACCTTGCGTTTGGCCGGCCGCTTGCAGGCCGACTTGCGCTTTGGTCACATTGATGAAATCCTGGCCACTGGCTTGCACGCCTTCTTGACCCAGTTTTTGGAACGTGTGAACACGCTGGGTGCCGGCATCAGTCGTGACTTTCTCTTGCCGGTTCATGCTTGACCGGCCTTGTCCCTTGTGGGGCCATTGATGGGCCCCTAAGGGTGCCGCTGCCCGAGATCTTCACATCCAGTGAGCCGGGCTTCGGTTCATTTCAAACCAGGAGTTACGCATGTCGATCCATGTGGCTTTGAACCATGTGACCCACTATGGCTATGAGCGGCCGATTGCACTCGGGCCGCAAGTGGTTCGCCTGCGTCCCGCACCGCATTCGCGCACCCGCATCCTGAGTTACTCCCTGCGGGTGGAGCCGGCCACGCATTTCATCAATTGGCAACAGGATCCTCTGTCGAACCACTTGGCTCGGTTGGTCTTCCCTGAAAAAACATCAACGTTTCGCATTGAGGTGGATTTGGTCGCTGAGATGTCGGTGCTCAATCCGTTTGATTTTTTTCTCGAACCCTCAGCCGAGGAGTTCCCGTTTGTTTACGACGCAACCCTGGCTTCTGAGCTCGCGCCCTACCTCGTCAAACAGCCGCTGACCCCGGCATTTCAAGAGTTTTTGCACGGCTTGCCGCGCACGCCCATGCGCACCAACGACTGGGTCGTGAGGGCCAACCAGCAGTTGCAGCAGGCGATTCGTTATGTGATTCGGATGGAGCCCGGCGTGCAGGAACCTGAGGAGACCTTGCAGCTGCGCAGTGGCTCGTGTCGCGACAGTGCTTGGCTCTTGGTGCAGTTGTTCCGCCATCGGGGCTTGGCCGCTCGGTTTGTCTCGGGCTACTTGATTCAGCTCAAGAGCGATGTCAAATCCTTGGATGGCCCCAGTGGGCCCGAGCAAGACTTCACCGACTTGCATGCGTGGTGCGAGGTGTTTTTGCCCGGGGCCGGTTGGATTGGCTTGGATCCCACCTCAGGTCTCTTGGCGGGTGAGGGCCACATTCCCTTGGCCTGTTCGCCTGAGCCCTCATCGGCCGCGCCGATCACGGGGGTGCTTGAGCCCTGCGAAAGCACCTTCGAGCACCACATGAAGGTCACGCGGGTCTGGGAGGCCCCCCGCGTCACCCAGCCCTATACGGACGCGCAATGGCGGGCGATTGATGCCGTGGGCTTGCAGGTTGATCGGGACTTGGTGCAGCACGATGTGCGGTTGACGCAAGGCGGCGAGCCAACCTTTGTGTCGGCCGACGACCGCGAGGGCGCCGAGTGGAACACCGAGGCGATGGGCGCCAAAAAGCGCCTGTTGAGCGTCAGTTTGATGGACCGGCTGCGTGCGCAGTACGGAGCGGGGGGCCTGTTGCATCACGGCCAAGGCAAGTGGTATCCGGGTGAGCAACTGCCACGCTGGTCCTTGAATCTGTATTGGCGAAAAGACGGTGAGCCGCTGTGGAAGCATCCCGAGTTGTTCGCTGACGAACACGCGCAACACGGTGCCACGGAGCAACACGCTTTGGCCCTGCTCAAAGGTGTCGCCCAGCGTCTGCGCCTGGATGCGCGCCACGTGTTCCCGGCGTTTGAGGACACCTGGTACTACCTCTGGCGTGAGCGTCGCTTGCCCATCAACGTCGACCCCTTTGATGCGCGTTTGACCGACCCCCTTGAGCGGGAACGTTTGAGCAAGGTCTTTGCCCAGGGGTTGGACAAGGTGGTGGGGCACGTGTTGCCCGTTGCGCGCCCACCGCGGTCAAAGCATTGGCACTCGGGGCCCTGGTTTTTGCGGGGGGAGCGATGCTATTTGGTGCCCGGTGATTCCCCCTTGGGCTATCGCTTGCCGCTGGACTCACAGCCTTGGGCCAGGGAGGTTGACCGGCCTTGGATTCACGCTCCAGACCCGGGGCAAGACTTTGCGCCATTGCCGAGCTACCTCGGGTTGAGGGGCGCATCGGCTCATGATTCAGACGGGGGTGTGGCGGATACCTCGCCAGTGGCCACGGCGAACCCGCGGGCCAGCGGCGCTGCGGTGAACCCGGACCCAGCGCCCGCCATGTTTGCATCGGCCACCGAGGTCGCGCGCACCGCCCTGGCGGCGCAGCCGCGTGAGGGTCGCTTGTATGTGTTCATGCCGCCCACGGCGGCCCTGGAGGACTATCTCGAGCTGCTGGCGGCCATCGAAGACACGGCCTTGGCGATGAAGTTGCCGGTGGTGCTGGAAGGGTATGAGCCGCCCAAAGACCCGCGTTTGGTCGTGCTTCGCGTGACGCCCGACCCCGGGGTGATCGAGGTCAATGTGCACCCGGCACACAGCTGGCCCGAGTTGGTGGCGCAAACCACGCATTTGTATGACAGCGCTTTTGCCACCCGGCTGTCCACCGAGAAGTTCATGCTTGACGGTCGTCACACCGGCACGGGTGGCGGCAATCACTTTGTGTTGGGCGGAGCGACGGTGGCCGACTCACCCTTTTTGCGCCGGCCTGATTTGCTCGCCAGCATGATTGCCTACTGGCATAACCACCCCGCACTGAGTTACGTTTTCTCAGGCTTGTTCGTGGGCCCCACCAGCCAAGCCCCTCGGGTGGATGAAGCTCGCAACGACTCGGTCTATGAGCTCGAAATTGCTTTTGCGGAGTTGAAGCGCGTCGCGCGTGAGCAGGGGGCAGATTGCCCCCCTTGGCTGATTGATCGTTTGTTGCGCAATTTGTTGATTGATGCCACCGGCAACACCCACCGGGCTGAGTTTTGCATTGACAAGCTTTACTCGCCTGATGGCCCGACCGGCCGCCTGGGCTTGCTGGAGATGCGCGCCTTTGAGATGCCGCCCCATGCGCGGATGAGTTTGGCCCAGCAGGTGTTGATGCGTGCCCTGGTGTCGCGTTTTTGGCAGGCGCCGTACCAGCCTGAGCGCCTCAAGCGCTGGGGTACTGAGCTCCATGATCGCTTCATGTTGCCGCATTTCATTGCGCAAGATCTGGACGATGTCTTGAGTGAGTTGCGCACCTTTGGCTATGACTTTCAGTCCGGGTGGTTTGCGCCGCACCTGAACTTTCGTTTTCCGCGACTGGGTGATCTCCACATCATGGGCGTTGATCTTGAGCTGCGCATGGCCCTGGAGCCTTGGCATGTCATGGGCGAAGAAGGGGCTGCAGGAGGCGCAACGCGCTTTGTGGATGCGTCATTGGAGCGCATACAAGTCAAGGTCAACGGCTGGGTCAGTGATCGCCATGTCTTGACCTGCAATGGCCGCTTGGTGCCCTTGCAGCCCACCGGCGTGGTAGGGGAGGCCGTGGGGGGGGTGCGCTTTCGGGCCTGGAATCCGCCGTCTGCGCTGCATCCCACCATCGACGTGCATGCCCCCCTGACCTTCGATCTGGTGGACGCCTGGATGGGGCGCAGTTTAGGCGGGTGTCGCTACCACGTGGCCCATCCGGGGGGGCGCAATTACGACACCTTCCCGGTGAATGCCTTTGAAGCTGAGGCACGGCGTTTGGCGCGTTTTTTCAGGCACGGGCACACCCCGGGCGTGATGAGTGTGCCTCGCGAAGAGCGCAATCCGGCCTTCCCGTTCACGCTGGACTTGCGCCGGCCGCCCGCTTTAGATTGAAAAATGCTGTGACCCCGCGCATGATGGCCGCTTCATGACAGGCCCTAAACTCCTTTCGCGCTACACCACCCGGGAAGGTCGCTTTGACGAATTGCTGACCGCGTCCCGGGTGCCGCGCCCGCATTGGGCCCGTTTCATTGCCGGTCTGGCCCAGCGAGAGGGTTTTGAGGTCAGCGATACCCTGGCCTTGATGGAGCGCGAAATTCGCGAAAACGGCATCACCTACAACGTGTATGCCGATCCCCAAGGCGCTGATCGCCCTTGGGAGGTGGACCCCCTGCCGTTGTTGCTTGACGCCACAGAGTGGGCGCAAATCGAAGCGGGCGTGGCCCAACGCGCGGCGCTGCTCAATCACGTGCTGGGTGACGTGTACGGGCCGCAGACCGTGATTCGCTCAGGCGTTTTGCCGCCCGCCGTGGTGTTTGGACACACCGGCTATTTGCATCAAGTGCAGGGCATGAACCTGGCCAGTGGCGTGCACTTGTTTCAGTATGCGGCTGACTTGGCGAGGGCACCCAACGGCCAATGGTGGGTGGTGGGTGACCGCACCCAGGCGCCCTCAGGCATGGGCTATGCACTGGAAAACCGCTTGGTGATCTCGCGGGTATTTCCGGCCATGTTTGGCGAGCTGCGTGTTCAGAGTTTGACGCCATTTTTCGAGGGCCTGCGTGACGCCTTGCGCTCACTGGCCCCCAAGAGCAATGACCCGCCACTGATTGGCCTGCTCACGCCGGGGCCCTACAACGAGACCTACTTTGAGCACACCTTGCTGGCGCGTTACCTGGGTCTGGCCCTGGTCGAGGGGCATGACCTCACGGTGCGCGATGGCTGTGTCTGGATGAAAACCGTCAATGGTTTGCAGCGTGTCCACGCTCTGCTACGCCGCCAGGACGACGATTATTGCGACCCCCTTGAGCTGCGCTCCTATTCCGCCCTCGGCGTGGCGGGTTTGGCTGATTGCGCCAGGCGCGGTACCGTGTTGATTGCCAATGCCTTGGGGTCGGGCGTGGTCGAGTCCAGTGCCTTGCTCGGCTATTTGCCACGCTTGTGCCGACACTTCATGGGCGAACCCCTGAAAATCCCGTCGGTGGCGACGTGGTGGTTGGGCGAGCCTGCAGCGCTGCAGGATGCCTGGGACCACCTCGATCACCTCATCATCAAGCCGTTGGTGCCGTCTGGTACCGAGCCAGCTGTTTTTGGTGCGGATCTTTCTGCCTCGCAGCGCGCTGCCCTGAAGGCGCGCGTGCAAAGGGATCCGCATCGTTACGTGGCACAAGAGTGGGTGCGGCTGTCGCAAGCCCCCGTGCTGGAGCGCGGTGGCCCGCGTGACTTGCTGGCCGCACGCAGCGTCGGGTTGCGGGTGTTCGCTGTGGCCACGCCAGACGGTTACAAGGTCATGCCGGGCGGGCTGACCCGTGTGGCCGCCGAGGCCCATTCTCGCGTGATTGCCATGCAGCGTGGCGGCCGATCCAAAGACACCTGGGTGCTGTCGGACGCCCCTGTCAATGCCGCCCTGTCGTTGATTTCAAGTACCGTGACGGTGCAAGACCTCAACGCCAACCGCAGCAACTTGCCCTCACGCGTGGCCGAAAATTTATTCTGGTTAGGCCGTTATGGCGAGCGCTGTGATGCCTCGGCTCGGCTGTTAAGGGTGGCCATTTCAGCCTTCTTGACCGATGCCAGCGGTGCTCTTACGCCCGACTTGCTCTTTGCACGACGCCTGGGCCTCATTGATGACGACGCGGTGCTCCCGGCTGCTCTGATTCGTGCTGCCACACACCCCAATGATGGCCTGGGTGATCAGGTCAAGCAACTCGCCAGGGTGGCGTTCACCTTGCGAGACCGCATGTCGAGCGACAACTGGCGCACCTTGCATCAATTAATCTCGGACTCCACATTTCGCCGCGAGGCCGGTGCAAACTGGCCCATGCAGCTGCCTTCCACCCTGAGCTGGCTCGACCGTGCCATCACCGGCCTGATGACCTTTTCGGGTTTTGTGATGGACGGCATGCCGCGTGACCTCGGTTGGCAGTTCACGTCGGTGGGCCGGCGCATTGAGCGACTCGCCAACCTGTGTTCAGCCCTCACTGTGGCCAGTCAGGAGGGCCGTGATCGGGGCCTCGAATGGCTGCTGGAATGGACCGACACCACCGTGGTCTACCGTTCTCGCTACCTGGTGGCGCCGCAGTGGCTGCCGGTGCTTGATTTGTTGCTGCGTGACGAAGCCCATCCCCGCTCAATCGCCTTTCAGGCCAAGGGCCTCACTGAGGGGCTCGCCAGGCTGCATGCCTCAGGGCCCCAGCCTGGCCCTGACCGGGCCCAAGAGGTCTTTGCGCCCGCCCATGCCGCGTTGCGCAGCTTGCAGCCAGAGGATCTCTTGCCCGAGAGTGATGCATTGGCTGGGGTGCTGATTACATTGCGCCAGGCCGCGCGCGCGGTGTCTGATGAGCTGACCTTGCGCTACTTCACGCATGCAGCGTCGCACAACGTGTTGTCTGTGGTCGCCTAATCCTGTGATGAACATTCCGTCGCAACCCTCATCGTCCTCAGCCAGCGCGCCTGCTGCCCGCTACGGCGTGAGCCACGAGACCTGTTACACCTACGCTTCGGCGGTCAGTCAGTCGTGGCAATTGGCGCGTT
Source organism: Burkholderiales bacterium (assembly GCA_031374415.1). GTDB lineage: Bacteria > Pseudomonadota > Gammaproteobacteria > Burkholderiales > Burkholderiaceae_C > CANHBY01. The sequence goes on along the minus strand of JANMGB010000263.1, from coordinate 5,527 downwards.
TGAAGCCCCGCAGTTTGTCTTGGCAGCGTGTGTTGTCGCATGCGCTGCAAATCGAGCCCACGCCGGACGAGTGTCGTGAGGTGCCAGACTGCTTTGGCAACACAGTCACCCATTTTGGGCTCTACACCCCGCACCGGGTGCTCAAAGTGCGCATGCAAAGCGTGCTTGAGGTGACCGCACGCCCGATGCTGCAAAACACGGCGCACCAGCCTTGGGAGGCGGTCAAGTCGGCCGCACAGACCCTGCCTGCGGTGGCGGACCCCTTGGTGGCCCTGATGACCATGGGTACCTTTTTGTTGCCCCTGTCTGAGCCCGCCCGGGATTACGCGGCGCTCAGCCTGACGCCCGGTCGGGATTGGCTGGCGGCGCTGACCGAGCTGATGCAACGCATTCACGACGATTTTGAGTTCGATCCTGCTTCAACCATGGTCAGCACCGCGGTGGATGAGGTGCTGAGCCAGCGACGAGGGGTTTGCCAAGACTTCGCGCACCTGATGTTGGCGGGTTTGCGTGCCCACGGCTTGCCGGCACGTTATGTCTCCGGGTATTTGTTGACGGATCCTCCTGAGGGCAAGCCCCGCCTGATGGGTGTCGACGCATCCCATGCTTGGGTGGCCGCCTATTCACCCCAACACGGCTGGATCGAGTTTGATCCCACCAACCGGCAGCGGGCTGATCAGCGCTACATCACGCTGGCCTGGGGCTGTGATTTTGCTGACATCGTTCCCGTCACCGGCATCATCCTCGGTGGGGGCGAGCAAGACCTGGTTGTGGGCGTGAACGTGCTGCCTTTGGGGCCTGGCAGCTGACAGACGGTGCCCTTGGCAAAGGCCGCATCAGGGCTTGTTTTTCGGATGTGGATGAGCGCAGGACTAGCGAATAATCCGAGGCATGCAACGACTGCAAGCCCACAAGCCCCAAGCTATTTCCGGCGGAGAGGACGAAAAATGAAGATTGACCTGATTCACGTTTCTGGCTTCAAGAGCGTGGTCAACATGGATCTGAAAGATTTGACGCCTTTCAGTGCGTTTGCCGGTCCCAATGGGTCTGGCAAGAGCAACCTGATGGACGCTTTGGCTTTTGTGAGCGCCTTGGTCGAACTGGGCGCCGTCAAGGCTTTGCGACAGTTTCGCGGGTTTGCTCAAGTGCATTGCTACAAGCTGAAAAAAGCCAACTCGCGAACCTTCAGCTTCACATTACACGCAACCATGAGTCATCGGAAAGTGGCGTACACCCTCAAGGTGCACGGCATGGACACAGCGCCGCAGGTGGATGAATCAGTTGTAGTCGATGGCCACAAACGTCTCGAAAGAAGGGCGGGAGGGGATCCCCAACTCTTCACGCTCGATGGCAAGAAATCGAGTGTCGTTGAAAAGTTTCCGGCCGACATGTCTGCGTTGTTGTTCACTCAAGGGGATCTCGGTCTCTATGACTTTTTGAGCAACGTCGAAGTCTTCCGCTTCGACCCATTGGGCGCCAAAGAGCCCGATGGATCCAGCGCCGATACAACAGCGCTCCACCCCAATGGACACAACGTGGCCACCATGTTGGCCGCCTTTGAGAAGGACGACGACTTCCGGTTGCAGGTGACCGAGTGGATGAGCCTACTTGTGCCGGGCATGGAGAAAGTACGTGCAGAACCCGACCGCTTGAGCGGCGGGACAGTCATCAAATTCAAAGAAGAGGGCGTCAGGGCGCATTTTCCTGCGCACTTGATTTCGGACGGCACCATCTACGCGTTGTGCATCATGACGGCTGTCTTGAGCCGGGCCAAGAAGATCGGCATCACGCTGATCGAAGAGCCCGAACGGGGGCTACACCCCAAGGGCATCGAGGCGCTGGTTGACCTGATGCGTCAGAACGCAGGAATTGAGCACCCGGTTTTTGTCACTACACACAGCGAGTCACTGGTGCGCGCGTGCCATGTGGATGAACTGTGGCTGGTCAACAAGCTCGAAGGCAAGACTGTGGTGAAGAACGCAGCCAAGAGCAGTGGCGATCTGGGGCAAGTCAACCTCGATACGGCCTGGCTGATGAACCTGTTTGATGGGGGCCTGCCATGGTGAAGCTAGGTTTCATCGTCGAGGGTGATTCGGAAAAATCATGATCGAATCTGCGGGGTTTGATCGTTGGGCCAAGGCCCAGGGTTTAGAGATCTGTAGGCCGGTCATCAATGCCAAGGGAGGTGGCAATCTATTGCCTCACCACATGGAGCCCATGGTGACTCAGCTGGCCCGCAGTGCGCCGGATCACATTGTGGTTCTGACGGATTTGGAGGATGCACCCGATGTGGCGACCGTGAAGGCACGAATCACTGACACGCACAGCCCATTGATCTTTGTCGCCGTCAAGGCGCTGGAGGCATGGTTCCTGGCCGATACAGAGGCCATGCGACGTTGGTTGAAGCAAGCTGATTTCTTTGAGCAAACACCGGAACAAACTGCGGGCATGCCTTGGGAACGGATGAGGGAGGTCGCCAACCAGCGGGGTGCCCGTGGCCCTGGGCCGAGCAAAGTGAATTTTGCCAAGAGGTTCTGCGGCACCTACGGCTATCAGATCTCCAATTCGTCAGCGCACCCTGCTTGCCCCAGTGCGACCTTGTTCCATGATGCTTTGGTTCGGCTGGCCGGGGTGGGTGGCGGGATGAAATGAGGGCTGGCTTGATGAGGGCAGGGCGGGTGTGAATGCCGCCCCCCTTTCTGCGTCCCACACTCCCTGGGTGGGGGCGTGGTGGGCGGCTTGCATGGGCGCATGGCTGATCGGCGTGGCTTTGCAATTGCAGCGCTCGCAGCTGGGCTCCCTGACGCAGGACGGCGCCATCGCCTTGTGCGTGTTGGGCTTGGCAGCGGTGGTGGCCGTGTGGCCCAGACCTTGGCCGACTGTCCCGCGCCGCGTGCTGTGTTGTTTGGCTTGGGGACTGGCTGGGTGGACGGTGGCCAATGCCCATGCCCATTGGCGCCTGTCGCAGGCTTTGCCGAGCGCCCTGGAGGCCCGCGATATCCAACTCACTGGCGTGGTGGCGACCTTGCCGCAACTCGGCCCCCTGGGGCTGCGCTTCGTGCTGGAGGTCGATGAGGGCAGCCTGGCGGGCTTGCAACGTGCAGCCCGCGATGAAGCCCCCACGCTGCAACGGTCAGCCCCCCAACGCTTGGCCTTGAGCTGGTCCAACGGCTCGCAGTGGCCTGGGGCGCGTGCAGCGCCGGCTGTGCCCAACGTGCGTGCGGGCGAGCGTTGGCAATTCACGGTGCGCTTGCGCCAGCCGCATGGCTTGTTCAACCCGCATGGCTTTGACCGCGAGCTCACCTTGTTTGAACAGGGCGTGCGGGCCACCGGCACCGTGCGCGAGGGGCAGCGTTTGCAGTCCGACGCCGGATACCGATTGCAGGGCTGGCGTCAGCGGGTGCGTGATGGCATCGAAGCGGCGGTGCCTGACGTCCACACGGCCGGCGTGTTGACGGCTTTGGCGGTGGGCGACCAGGGTGCCATCGAAACCGATGACTGGGGCCTGTTTCGCGTCACGGGGGTCTCGCACCTCATGAGCATCAGTGGGCTGCACGTGACCATGTTCGCCTGGCTGGCCGCTCGCTGTTTGGGGTGGTTGTGGCGGCGCAGCCCACGTGCCATGCAATGGTGTGCGGCACCCTCGGTGGCTCGCTGGGGGGGCCTGCTTGCTGCCCTGGCCTACGCGGCGTTCTCCGGTTGGGGGGTGCCGGCACAACGCACCGTGTGGATGTTGGCGGTGGTCACCTTGGTGGGCAGCGGTGGCCGGCGCTGGCCCTGGCCCTGGGTGCTGCTGGCGGCCGCGGTCGTCGTCACCGCGCTCGACCCGTGGGCTTTGCTGCAACCTGGGTTTTGGCTGTCGTTCATGGCGGTGGCCTTGTTGATGATGAGTAGCGAGCCCGCGGGCTCGTCTGCTTTGAATGAGGCCCCGCCCGCGGCCGGGCAGGGGGTAGTGCCTGCGGTGCGCGGGGCTGCTCGCTCTGTGGCGCAGGCCGTGGCAGACGGGGCGCGCACCCAATGGATTGCCACCTGGGGTTTGGCGCCCTTGAGTCTGGTGTTTTTTAAGCAGGTGTCGATGGTGGGCTTGGTGGCCAACTTGGTCGCCATTCCCTGCGTCACCTTGTTGATCACGCCACTGGCGCTGCTGGGAGTGGTGTGGTCAGAGTTCTGGTTGTGGGGCGCGTGGTGCGTGCAACAGCTCAAGCACTTTCTCGCCTTGTTGGCCACCTGGCCGGTCGCCGTGTGGACGGTGCCTGCGGCGCCTTGGTGGGCCCAATGCTCGGGCTTGCTGGCGGGCGCCTTGTGGATGATGCGTTTGCCCTGGGCGATGAGGGCCTTGTCGGTGCCTTTGGTGTTGCCCTTGCTGTGGCCGGCCACCTCGGCGCCAGCCTGGGGAGAGTTCGAGGTGCTGGCCGTTGATGTCGGACAAGGCACAGCCGTCGGGGTCCAAACAGCGCACCACTGGTTGCTATTTGATGCGGGCCCCCGCTACACCAGCGACAGCGATGCGGGGCAGCGCGTGTTGCTGCCCCTGATGCAGTCTTTAGGTCACCGCCGCATCGACCGCTTGATGATCAGCCATCGAGACAGCGACCACATTGGCGGCGCCGCAACGCTGCTGCAGGGGCTGCCGGTGGGCAGTTTCTGGAGTTCGGTTGAGCCGCTGCACCCTGTGCACCAAGTGGCTCAAGTGCTCGGTGTCCCGGTGCAGCGCTGCGAGGCCGGTCAATCATGGCAATGGGACGGCGTGCGGTTCGACGTGTTGCACCCCTTGCCACAAGACTACGCGCTGCCGCTGCGGCCCAATGCCATGTCATGCGTCCTGAGGGTCGGTACGAGTCGGGCCAGCGTGCTGCTCACGGGCGACATCGAAAAATCCCAAGAGGCGGCCCTGGTGGCGCGGCAGGGGGCGGCGTTGGCCAGCACCGTTTTGATCGTGCCACACCATGGCAGCCGCACCTCGTCCACCCCCGACTTTCTAGCCAGGGTCCAACCCGAGGTGGCCGTTGTGCAGGCGGGCTACCGCAACCGCTTTGGCCATCCCGTTGCCACGGTGATGCAGCGCTACGAGCGCCGAGGCGTGGTGGTGCACACCACCCCGCAGTGTGGGGCGTGGCGCTGGCGCTCAACCGAGCCCGCGCGCCAGGCGCGTTGCGAGCGTGACGCGGGTCGACGTTACTGGCATTGGCGGCCTGAGGCAGAGATCATCGACGAGGCGGCCTTGGAGCGCGTTGAACGCCAGGGCGGGCCTGATGAACATCCCCATGCACCCCCCCATTAGAGGGGGGTCTGGCGGGCCAGCGAGCGCTCGCATCAGCTATAGACTTGAGGGCAGATTGCACAGGCGCCTCGCAGCCCTGCACCGCCCCAGAATAACCAGGAGAAGTCATGAGTCTGCCGTTCATCGTTTTAGGGGACCGTGCATCGAACAAGGGGACCGTCATCGAGGCGTCCACCGTCACCGCGACGCACGGCAAGGGCATCGCCCGCGTTGGTGACCGGGTGAGCTGCCACCGCAAATGCGTGA